>JALZOI010000379.1 GCA_030857245.1 Myxococcota bacterium | reverse complement strand
TCGATGTCCTGCTCGCGCATCAGCCGCGCCGCGATCTCTGGCTCGCCCGCCGGGCCGAGATCCTCGATCAGGCCGGGCGGGCGAGCGCCGCGCGCGAGGCCCGCGAGGCCGCGCTCGCCGCGATCGACCAGCTCCCTCCCTCCGTCCGCGCGCAGCCCACCACCGCGGAGCTCCGCGGGCGCCTCCTGCTCGCTCTCGCTCACTGAAAGGAACCTCCATGCTGCGCTCCAAGTGGCCCCTCGCGATCGGCGTTGCCATCGCGCTCGCGCTCTCCCTCGTCGAGACCTCGGCGGCCGTCGCCCAGGTCACCCGCGGTCCGTACCTGCAGAGCGGGTCGCACACGTCGATCACGTTCCGCTGGCGCACCGCCGCCGCGACCGCCAGCCGCGTGCGGTACGGCACCTCGCCGACGACGCTCACCGCCTTCGTCGACAACCCGACGTCGACGACCGAGCACGAGGTCCGGGTCACGGGGCTGTCCCCGAACACGACCTACTACTACTCGGTCGGCTCGCCCACCGCGGTCCAGGCGGGCGGAGACGCGACCACTTCGTGCTGACGGCGCCGCTGCCCGGGACCGTGAAGCCGACCCGGGTCTGGGTGCTCGGCGACGCCGGCACCGGCACCTCGCAGCAGCTCGCGGTCCGGGACGCCTACTACAACTTCACGGGCTCGCGGCACACCGACCTCTGGCTGATGCTCGGTGACAACGCCTACTCGACGGGCACCGACGCCGAGTACCAGGCAAAGATGTTCAACGTCTACCCGACGATGCTGCGCAAGTCGGTGGTGTTCTCGACGCGCGGGAACCACGAGGCGGCGACCGACGGCACCGGTAATCCCGTCTACTACAACGTGTTCTCGCTGCCGCGGAACGCGGAGGCCGGTGGCATCGCGTCGGGCACCGAGGCGTACTACTCGTTCGACTACGCGAACATCCACTTCATCTGTCTCGACTCGTTCGGCACGAGCCGCTCCGCGACCGGCGGGATGGCGAACTGGCTGCGCAACGATCTCGCGAACAACACGAAGACGTGGACGGTCGCGTTCTGGCACCACCCGCCCTACTCGAAGGGCTCGCACAACTCCGATACCGAGTCGCAGCTCATCGAGATGCGCGCGAACATCAACCCGATCCTCGAAGATGCGGGGGTCGATCTCATCCTCAACGGGCACAGCCACGCGTACGAGCGCTCGAAGTTCATCGACAGCCACTACGGGACGTCGACGACGTTCAGCGCGACCTCGCACGTCGTGCAGACCGGCAGCGGCGGTGGCACCGCCCCTTACCGCAAGGACTCGATGACGCCCGAGGCCCACAGCGGCGCGGTCTACGTCGTCGCGGGCAGCTCCGGCAAGATCAGCGGCGGCACGCTCGACCATCCGGCGATGTACCTCTCGCTCAACAACCTCGGCTCGCTCGTCCTCGATGTCGACGGCGGCCGCCTCGACGCCAGGTTCCTGCGCGAGACGGGCGCCGTCGCCGACTCGTTCTCGATCCTCAAGAGCGCGCCGACCACGGCGCCGGCCGCCCCGACCGGGCTCGCCGCCACGCCGGGTGACCGCCAGGTCGCGCTGAGCTGGGCCGCGTCGACCGGCGCGACGGGCTACCAGGTCAAGCGCAGCACGACGTCGGGCGGTCCCTACGTGACGGTCGCCTCCGGCGTGGCGGCGACGAGCCACACCGATCCGAACCTCACCAACGGCACGACGTACTACTACGTCGTGACCGCGGTGAACACCGTCGGCGAGAGTGCGAATTCGGCGCAGGTCAGCGCGCGCCCGAGCGTGCCGACGACGACGACGTTCGTCCCGCTCGGCGCGGTCTGGAAGTACCTCGACAACGGCACGAACCAGGGGACCGCGTGGCGCGCCGTCGCGTTCGCCGATACGAGCTGGGCGTCGGGAGCCGCCGAGCTCGGCTACGGCGATGACCAGGCGACCGTCGTCGGGTACGGCCCGTCGTCGAGCCAGAAGTACATCACCACGTACTTCCGCAAGGCGTTCACCGTGACCGGCGCGTCGACGTACGCCTCCGTGACCCTCCGCATCGAGCGCGACGACGGCGCCGTCGTCTACGTCAACGGCGTCGAGGTCGCGCGGCTGGGCCTGCCGACCGGCACGATCGGCCACACGACGCTGGCGACCACGGCCGCGCCGGAGAACGTCTTCGACACGGTCACCATCCCGGCATCGCGGCTCGTCGAGGGCGCGAACGTGATCGCGGTCGAGCTCCACCAGAGCAGCGCGTCGAGCTCGGACATCAGCCTCAACGTCGAGCTCAAGGGCACGCGCTGACCGTTCGACGGCTGCGGCGAGGCTGCTAGCGCTTCGTCGGCGGCGGCTCGTCGAAGAAGTCGACCTTGCCGGTGTCGAGGTCGTAGTACGCGCCGACGACCTGCAGCCGACCCTGGCGCTGCGGATCGAGCAGCATCGGCTCGGCGGCGGTCCGCAGCTGGCTGGTCACCCGGCGGACGTTCTCGTGCACGGCGTTGTCGAGGAGATCGCCGCTCATCGAGCGGGCTCGGAGGACCGCCGGCAGGATCGGCTCGATCATCCTCCCGATGCTCCCCTGGAACGTCGCGTTGCTCTCGACCACCGACACCGCGGCCTTGACCGCACCGCAGCGCTCGTGACCCATCACGACGACGAGCGGGACCCCGAGCTCGGCCACCGCGAACTCGATGCTGCCCATCGCGGTGGTGTCCACGGTGTTGCCGGCGTTGCGGATGATGAAGAGCTCGCCGAGACCGCGCCCGAACAGCAGCTCCGGCGGCACCCGCGAGTCCGAGCACGACACGTAGGCGGCCATCGGCGCCTGGTTCTGCGCGAGCTGCAACCGACGCTTGCTGTTGATCCGCTCCGTCACCGGCGCCCCGGACACGAACCGGGCGTTGCCGTCCTTCAGGAGCTTCAGCGCCGCCGCCGGGGTGAGCGTCGTCTTCACGGTGGCGATCGGCGCCGCGGATTTTGGACCCGGGGCGCTCGGTGGCGCGGCCGACGCCGATCGGAGCCACCCCGGTGCAAGCACGCCCACCGCCGCCGCGCCCAGAAAGCCGCGTCTCGTTGTCATACCCTGCTCTACCCCATCGACGCCGGACGCGGGCTCCGCCCCACGCGAGGCGACCGTGAGGCCCCGGGAGCTACGGCTTCGTGAAGATGCAGGACGTCAGGATCGGGACGACGCCATTCGCGCAGTTGCCGAGCCCGTCCACGAAGCCCGCCGGCGGCGACCAGCTCTTCGTGTTGTCGCGGTTGATCGCGACATAGACCTCATCTCCCTCGTGCGTCACCTTGTAGACCCAGAAGTAGTCCTCGAGGTGGACCGTGCTCCGCGTGCCGCGGCGGAGCGCGACGTGCTCGGCGCGGAGCGTGCCGGCCGCGCGCGCGTTCGCGAGCGACGCCTGCTCGGCGGCCGACAGCCCACCGAAGCGCTGCATCTTGCGGTTGTCGGGATCGATGCCGCCCTCGGTGCCGATGTCGTCGCCCTGGTAGAGCATCGGGATGTTGCGCGGCGACGTGAACAGGAACGTCTGCGCGAGCCGCAGGCGCTCGTGCCCGCCGCCGCGCTGATAGGCCTCGGTCAGCGCGCGGACCTGATCGTGGTTGCCGAAGAAGTTGCCCATGATCGCGCCGGCGTAGCCGCCCTGGCTGCCGAACGTCTCGCGCGGCGTCAGGTACGCGGTGTCGTTGGGCAACGCGAACTCGGCGAGCTGGCGCAGGCTGATGCCGAACGTCAGCAGCGCCTCCTTGGTCTTGTTGTAGTACTCCTCGTCGACCTGGCCCTGCACCATGTCGGCGCGCACGTGGTAGCGGGCCCAGCCGCCGAGCGACTCGCCGACCATGTAGAACACCGTCGGCTCGAGCGCGAGGTCGTGATCGGTGACGGTGGTCTCGATCTGCTCGACGACCGCCTTCTTGAGCGCGCGCACGAAGCTGTCGTCCATGTGCTTGAGCGCGTCGGCGCGGAAGCCGTCGAAGTTGAACTCCTGGATCATCCAGATCGCGTGCTCGACGACCTTCGCGACCGCGGCCGGCTTGCCTCCGTAGTCGAGGTCCGGCATGTCAGGTGTGAACCAGCAATCGATGCGGCCGACGTCCCAGCGGTCGTGGCACGGCTGGTAGCCGAAGAACCACTCGGGGTGCTGCGCGTAGAGCGCGGCGTCGCGGTGCGTGTGGTTGGTGACGAAGTCCGGGATGATCCGGATCCCGCGGGCGTGCGCCTCGTTGACGAGCTCGTGGAGCTCGGCCGGCGTGCCGAACGCGGTCTCGACCGGGTTCGCGTAGCCGAGGTCGTCGAGGTGGGTGTAGCCGGTCACGACCGGGTGGTACGCGTGGTAGCTCGAGAACCGGCGCAGGTCATCGGGCGCCACCGCGGGCTGCGAGCGGTGCGAGCTCAGCATCGGGGAGCTGATCCACAGCGTGTTGATCCCCATCGCCTCGAAGTAGCCGGCGCGCAGCTGCTTGGTGATGCCGGCGAAGTCGCCGCCCTGCCAGCGGCTGCGCGGATCGTCGACGCGCGCGAGATCGCCGACGCTGTTGTCGAGGTTGTTCGTGGGGTTGCCGTCGGCGAACCGGTCCGTGAAGATCTGGTAGAGGATCGAGTCCTGCCACGTGAAGTCGGCGTACCGCACGCCCTCGCCGATCCACATCGGGATGAACAGCGGGCGCACGTCGGTGCCCGTGTCGGTGCGCAGCCGGAGCAGGTAGCTGTACTTCGACGGCTCGACCGCGGTCGCCGTGAACGTGAAGGTCTGGGTCGCCGCATCGAACGCGGCGGTCGGGTCGATCGACGCGCCGTTGAGCCGGATGTCGCTCGCCGCGAGATCGACCTTCGCGCTCCCGGTGTAGGCCGCGACCACGACGTACGAGTCGACGGTCCGGCGCGTACAGAACCGGAGCTCGCCGACCGCGCGGTCGGGGGTACAGGCATCGCTCACCGGCGGGCAGTCATCGCCTTCGCAGGCGACGTCGTCGCCGAGGCCGACGTCCTGGGAGGCGGGGCAGCCGCCGAGCAGCAGGGCGACCACCACGGCCAGGAGGAGGGACGACAGCGGGGTGCAGGGAGGGCGCGTCACGCGGGACCGCACCGTTGCACGAGCCGATCCGGGTTCCACGCCTCGCGGCCGCGGGGGTTCGCGGGGTTACGCAGGGCGCCCGCCGCGGCTCCCGGGGTGACGTTGCCAATCTCAACCCCGTGTCGCGGAGGTCGCCGGATTCGCCTGGATCCGCCCCGGCCCCGGGCCCGGCTCGGCGCGCCCGGCGCCGGCCTGGATCTGCGTACACTGGCCGCATGCGGAAGGTCAGCGTCATCGCAGGGCTGCTGGTGCTCGGTGCCTGCGGGCGCACGTACCACACCGTGCAGCTCGTCAACGCGACCGATCGCCGGATCGGCGAGGTCTACATCTACCGCGCCGGCGCGGCGCAGCGCGGGGCGTCGCGAGCGGCGCTGGCTCCCGGCGGCACCACGGTCGTGAAGGTTCCGGAGGGCAACGTCGACGTGCTCGCGATCAGTGATCCGGTCCGCATCGACGAGCACTCGCGCGAGACCCGCACGGCATCGCAGACGCTCGAGCTGAAGGGACCGCTCGAGATCGTGTTCCACGACTCGAACCAGCAGCCTGCCGCGCTCGCCACGCCGACCGCGCGCGGCATCACGTTCCGCGTCGACGCCATCGTGCCCTCGCCCGAGCCGCCCGCACCCGAGTGACGATCAGGTCGAGTACTTGATCATCAGCACGCTCGCGATCCGGTCGGCGGTCTCGCCGGAGATCCGCAGCGTCTCGGCCATCGCGCCGAGGACCGCCTCCTCGCCATCATCGATCTCACCGCTCGACAGCGCGATGTCCATCGCGAGCAAGAACGCCTTCTGCTTGAGCGCGTCGGACGTCAGGTTCGAGAGCTCCTTCACCCGGGTGAGCGCGCCGTGCAGCTTCACCGACTTCTCGGCCTTCTCGTAGACCTCGTACGTGTCGGCGTTCTTGAACTCCGGCAGCGTCGCGGCGAACGCGCGCACCAGCTGGGTCTCCTCGTACTGATCATCGCCGTCGGCGAACGCCACGCAGAGCATGGCTTCGAGGAGGAGCTGCTGATCATCCGCCTTGAGCGGCTTCTTCTTGAGGCTGTCGAAAAATCCCATCGCGATCTCCTTGGTAGGTGTGCACGACCCTGCAGCAACGGACGTGCCGTGCGGCGAGCTGTGTGCAACCTCGGTGCAGCAGCGATCGGGTCGTCGCCCCGGGTTGCGCGAGACCCGCTCGGCACCGATCGCGGGTCCCGCGAGAGACACCTCGGGTCGGCACGGCGCCGCAGTCACGGCGCGATGGCGGAGCGATCGATGCCGAGGCAGTAGAGCCGCATCGCGCTCGCGCAGTCCGCCGCTCCCAGCGCCACCACCGCGGAGGACGTGGAGGTCGCCGCGCCGACCATCGCCGAGGAGGACGTGCCGCCCCACGGCGTGAACACGGTGGAGTTGGTGCAGGTGCTGTCGAAGGTTCCGGCCGGGTTCGTCCCGGTCCAGGCGAACGGCGTCTGGGACTGGCCGACGTCACTGCCGGCCTCGGTGAGCTGCGGCGGATTGGCGAGCCCGCCGCTGGCGAGCTGCGTGACCGCGTTCATCACCGTCGCGCCATCGACGCGGACCCAGCCACTCGCGCTGCCCATGCGCGACGCTGCCGTGATGAGGGTGTTGCCGTCGATGCTCGACAGGTAGGCGCGGTAGGTGCCGGCGAGGTTGGCGCCGGCGGCGAGCGCCTGGCACTTCGCATCCGCGCCGGCGAGGCCACCGAGGTTGCCGGTGAACGCGACCGAGCTCACGAACATGAGGTTCGGCGCGAGCCGGAACTCCGCCGTGACGCTCGTGCTGCTCGTGAGCACGACCGTGCAGCTGCCGGTGCCGCTGCACGCGCCCGACCAGCCGACGAAGGTCGAGGCCGTCGCGGGCGTGCTGCTCGGCGTCGCCGTCAGCGTGATGCTCGTGCCCTGCCCCACGGTCTCCGCGCAATCGGAGCCGCAGGTGATGCCGGCGCCCGTGACCGTGCCGGTGCCGGTGCCGACGCGCGCGACGGTGAGCGTGCGCGGCTCGAGCGCGAACGTCGCGGTCACGCTGCGCGCGACGTCCATCGTCACGCTGCAGGTGCCGGCGCCCGCGCACGCCC
>JALZOI010001006.1 GCA_030857245.1 Myxococcota bacterium | reverse complement strand
GGCGCCGAGCGAGCCGATCACCGCGCCGGTCGGCAGGACATCGGAGGCCGACTGGTTGCGCGCGACCGGTGCCGACGCGGCACCCTGCCAGGAGATCTCGTCGTCGCTGAAGGCGAGGCCGAGCTGCCCGCGCAGCCCCTCGCGCCGGGCGAGCGCCGCCGGGTTCATCAGCAGCGCGCCGGCGCCATCGTCACCGACGGTGGCGGTCCCGGCCCGCCCGATCGAGCGCGGCGAGCCACCGGTGACCACGAGCCCGCCGGCGAGCGCGGGCGTCGACGCCACGAGCAGAGCCGCGCAGATCGCGCAGGGGCGCACCACGAGGCGACTGTACGGCAACGCTGCCACGGACGTGCATCACGGTTGCGGATACCGACCACCCGGACCGCGCTTCGCTCGTGCCTCGAGCGAGTCCGTGACCCGTGACACGTGCCCGCGAACGCGGGAACGCCGGCGCGTCAGCAGCCGCAGCAGCGCGTGCGGGCGGCGTCGCAGCTCGCCGTGCCGCTGGCGCACTTGCCGTTGGCGTAGGCGTCGTTGCCGCCGAGTTGCGCGGCGATGTCGCAGATCCGAGCGGCGCTGGTGCAGATCGAGTCGGCGAGGCGGCACGAGTCCTTGCACAGCTCGCTCGGGCCCGGCCTGCACGACGGATCGGCCTGTGGCGGCTGGGCCGCCGTCGCCATCGGTTGCGGATCGCAGGGCGGCTGCACGCATGCGCCGATCGGGGTCGCCGGCCGCGCGAGCTGGAGCGTCGCGAGATCCTCGTCGATCTGACGATCCAGTGCGTCGATCTGTGAGCGCGGGGTGTCGCCGAGCGGCGAGGTCTCGGGCGTCGCGCCTGGAGCGGCCGCGCTCCTCGGCCGCGCGCCGCCCGCACACGCGATCAGCACCGCGCACAGCCCGCCGAGGCTCAGCCCGAGGGCTCCCTTCACGGAACGAGCTCCTCGGAGCACGTGCAGCATCGCTGCTTCGCCTCGCGGCACGACGCCTTCGCGCTCGTGCACTTCTCCTGCGCCATCTGATCGTCCTTGCCGAGCTCCGACGCGATGTCGCAGATCGCCTCGGCGTTGTCACAGATCGCATCCGCGAGGCTGCAGATCTCGTCGCACGTCTTGGGCACGCTGTGGCCGTCGGGACAGACCCGCGCCGCTTCCTTCACCGAGCGATCGCGCCACTGCAGCGTCGACGCCGGCGAGGGCTCGACCTCCATCCCGGCCTCGCGCCGGAACTGGCGGATCTGCGCCCACAGCGTCGTGACCTCGTTGAGCTTCGCCTGCCGGCGCTGCCAGTCCGACGGCACCGTGGTCTGCGCGCCGCAGGCGACGATCAGCGCGAGCGCCAGGCCCCCCGCGATCCCGCGCCCCGCACCCCGCCCGAGCGGTTGCCCCGCGGTGATCACCGGTCCTCCATCAGCTTCTGCTGCAGCGCCTCGTTGATCTGGATCGAGCGGTCGTACGCGGCGATCGCCGCCCGCCGCTCCTCGATCGCGCGGGCCTTCTGGTCCTCGCCGTCGAGCTGCGCCGCGCGGGCCTCGTGGATCTCGCCCTGCACGGTGTGCAGGTTCGCCACGAAGAAGCTCGGGCGCGGGCGCGGCGCGAGCCCCTCGTCGACGGTCCTCATGGCCTCGTCCAGCTGACCCTGGCTGACCAGCAGCTTCGCGAGCAGGGCGCGGGCGTCGAGCCGGACGTCGTCGGCCTCGGGCGCGCCGGGCGGGAACCGCAGGGACAGGATCTGGCGGACCGCGGCGGTCGCTTCGGGGAGGTTGCCATCGGTCATGTAGACCTTGGCCTTGTGGTGAAAATTCTTCGCCTGGGCCAGCGCGATCATCAGGTCCTGGTCGATCACGTCGCCGGACTCTGCGACGCGCGTCACGGAGCGCTGCGGCGCCGGGTCGTTGCACGCGGCGCCGAGCACGCAGCCCACCACGAGCACGAGCAGGAGTCCCGGAGTCGCCGATCGCGTCGCGGGGCGCGGGTACCGCCGGTGGTTCATCACTTGCCTCCTCGCTTCGTCTCGAGCCGGCGCTGGCGATAGCCATCGAGCCGGTCGGCGAAGATGTAATCGATGCGCGCGCTCGCGTTGCCCGCCTCGTCGCGCGGGATCGGGCCGATCAGCGGATCGGCGGGGCGCGAGGTCCAGCTCGTCGGCGGCGCGGCGGCCGCTGCCTCGATCTGCGCGGGCGCCGGC
>JALZOI010000378.1 GCA_030857245.1 Myxococcota bacterium | reverse complement strand
GGCGCGGTCGCGCCGGGTGGCGCCGGCGGCGGCGCGGCCGCGCGCGGGTAGTAGCTGGGAGGCGGGGGGGGCGTCGAGCACGCCACGATCAACAACACGCACGGTAAGCGAAGCATCGCGGCCCCTCGTGCACACCTCATTCCACCGGCCCGACCCGCGAAACCTGGCGCGTCGAGACGGCTCATCGTGAACGCCGCGTCACGCGCTCGACAGCGGAGCGCCACAGCGCCGCCACCACAGAGGGGACGCCCTCCACGAACGCAACTTCGGACACCCCCGGACCAGGTTGCGAGGACTTACGCGCCGCAAGTTGAGCTAGTGGAGGGCGTCCCCTGCCCCGACGATCGCGGGCGCTTCCTGCCGCACCACCCGCGTGCCGACTCGCTCGACCAGCATCGCCTGGGCACTCGCGACCTCGCTACCGGCTCGGCCCTCGAGCGTGATCAGCACGCGGAAGTCCTGCTCCGCGAACCGCGGGTACGAGCCGATCTTGACGCCGGGATACGCCGCCACGACGGCGTCGAGATCATCGGCGATCTGCCCCTCGTCCGCGTTGATGTAGACCCGCGCCACGGTCACGGCTTCGCCGCGGAAGCGGTCGCGGATGTCGATGAACTTGCGGCGGAACAGCGTCGGCACGCCGGGCAGGATGTAGACGTTGCGGTACGCGACGACCGGCCAGACCTGGTCCTTGCCGTAGACGAGCTCGCAGCCATCGGGGACATCCGCGAGGCGGAGATTGGGCTCCGCAAGGCGCTCGCCCCAGTACGCGCGGACGCGCTCCTCGAGCACGGGCTCGCGCACGACGCGCGTGCCGAAGCCGCGCGCGATCCCTTCCATCGTGACGTCATCGTGCGTGGGCCCGACCCCGCCCGAGGTGAACACGTGATCGAAGCGCGCGGCGAAGTCGACGACCGTCGACGCGATGTCGTCGAGCACGTCGGGGATCATGACGACCCGCCGGAGCTCGACCCCGAGCGATCGCAGCTCGCCGATCAGGAACACGGCGTTCTCGTCGGCGAACTTGCCGGACAGGATCTCGTCGCCGATGATCACGATGCCGGCGGTCGCCACGCCTGCAGCATACCGCCGTCCGCGCGGCCCGCCAGCGTCAGCGGCGCAGCGTGAGCACGACGACGGCGCCCGCGAGCCCGAGCCCGATGCCGGCGATGGCGATCCAGATCGCCACGCTGTCGCGCTGCGCGGGCACGACGCCCGCGGTCGTCATCGTCGGACCGCCGACCGCCACCACGCGCACGTTCGCGGGGAGCTCGGGCTTGATCGGTGGGCCCTCGCTCCACGTCGTGGTCTCGATCGTGGTGCCGTCGGCGCGGATGCCGCTGATCTCGATGCTGGGGCCGGTCACGTTGATGCGCAGGTAGTGGTGGACCCGCTCGAACTTCTTCACGGCCTCGATGTCGATCGGGTCGCGCGGCCTCCGCGGATAGAGCGGCGCGCCGCCGCCGCCGGACACGAAGTAGCGCACGCCGGCGCGCTCCGCCCGCGTGTACACGTGATCGTGGCCCGAGAACACGGCGGCCACCTGGTACTTCTCGAATAGCGGCGTCCAGCGATCGCGGAGGTCGCGCGCACCGCCGTGCAGCGAGATCGAGAACGGCGGGTGGTGCATGACCACGAAGATGTGGCGGATGTCCGGGTCCTGCCGGGCGGCCATCAGCTCGCGCTCGATCCAGGCGGTCTGATCGGTGAGCGCGAAGCTGTAGACGTTGGAGTCGAGGATCAGGAAGCGCGAGGTCGCGTAGGTGAACGCGTAGTAGCGCTCGGTGTCGTTGCCGTTCTCGGGGACCGAGAAGTACGCGCGGTAGGTGTCGGCGGTGCGGCCGCGGCCCTGGCGATCGTGGTTGCCGACCGCGGGGAAGTAGCAGTTGTCGCGCAGCAGCGGGTTCTCGACGTCGAAGAACTCCTGCCACTGATCCTGCCGCGAGCCATCATCGACCATGTCGCCGGTGCCGAGGATGAAGTCCGGCACCTCCTGCGCGAGCCGCTCGACGACACGCCGGTGGGCCGCCATCCCGTACCGGGTATCGCCGACGACCGCGAACGAGAACGGGACGTCGCTGCCGATCGACGGCGCCGTCGCGAACTCGCCGTCCCAGCCCTCGCCGTCGACCTCGACGCGGTAGCGATAGCGGCTCGACGGGGTCAGCCCCTCGACGAGCGCCTCCGCGATCCGCGCCGCCTCGATGTCGAGGACGCGCTCGCCGCCCGGGCCTCGCACGATCAGCTTCGCCGGCCGCGGCGTGTCGAGCTGCCACATCACCGTGATGGAGCTCGGCGCGAGATCCTGGAGGTACGGCCCCTTCAGCATCTTCGGCGGGTGACTGTTCGCCGATGTGTTCGCCGACCCGTCCGGGCCGAGGGTCATCCCCGCGAGGACGCAGACGATCGCGATCCCGCGCATCATGACGTGGGCCGAGGATACGCAGCACCCGAGATCGCATCAAGTTCGTGCGCGGCCTCCGCGCGACCGCGCGCGTTTGCGTTCCTTCCCCCACACCAATCCCGGCGAGTCTGGCCCTGCCCCACCGCCAGCGCGATCCCACAGCGGGGCTTCAGCGATAACGCAGCGAGGCGAGCGCGCCGACGAGATCGCGCGCCGACTCCCGGGTGTAGCCGTACTTGTCGATCAGGGTCGCCAGCGCCTTCTCGGCGCGGATCTTCGGCTCAGGGCCGAGCGTGCCCTCGTTGCCCGCCAGCATCATCACGAGGTCGGAGATCCCCTTCGCGATCGTCTTCTTGTGCTTCTCGAAGTACGCGTCGCGGAGCTTGCGCAGCAGGTCGGCGAAGATGACCGAGAGCACCGGCTTCTGGCCGCGGTGGTCGAGCGACCAGGCACCGATCTTCGCGATCAGGCTCTGCCGGAACTCGTCGGCGCGGCCGGTGATCTCGAGGGTGCGCTCGACCTCCTTCATCATCCCCTCGTCCGGCTCTTCGCTGCGGCCGGTCGAGGCGCTCTGCACCTTCTCCTTCTTGAGGGCGTGCATGACGTGGTTGACGTAGCGCTCGAACACCCGGCTGTACTCGGATTCCTCGACGAGCCCGACCGCGACGCGCACCTCGTCATCGATGCGATCGAACAGCCGGCCGCGCGCGACGTCGACGAGCTTGCGGTGGTCGTGGTAGCCGCCCGGCTGGACGTCCTGGCGCAGGAACTCGTAGAGGCTCGCCTGCTTGCAGAGCTCGACGATCTCGTCGAGCACGATCAGCGGCGACACGTACGCGTAGCGACTCGAGCCCGCCGCGGCGAGCAGCACGGTCTGCATCTCGCGGGGCGAGGCGCCGACCCGACCCTCGTAGATCGGGTACGTATCGCTCTCGTGCCAGAGGTCCTTGATGTGGGCCGCGAGCTCGCGCGCACGATCGGGGGTGAGGTCGTCGGGGACCTCGCCCGTCGAATACAGCTCGGCCTTGTCGACCGGCGACAGCTTGCCGATCACCTCGGCGAGCGTCGACGGGTAGCGCTCCACCTGCGGCTTGCGCATCCGCGTCAACACCGCCCACAGCGCGGCGACGTACGAGGTGTGCGGGGCGACGTGGCGCGTGCCCGCCGCCTCGCGCAGCCGCTCGCGGTACAGCGCCTCCTCGTGGCGGACGTCGAGGATGAACGGTACGCGGATCAGCTCGATCCGACCCTTGAAGCTCTGGAAGTCCGGGATCTCGCGGAACGCCGCGAGGTGGATGTCGTTCGAGCTGCCGATGAACGCGAGGTCGAGGAACAGCGTCGAGCTCGTCAGCGAGAGCGCGGCGCGCTCGACCGTGGTGAGCAGATACTTGTAGTGCTCGAGCGGGCGCTTGAGCAGGTCGTCGTACTCGATGACGCCGCGGTTCGCGCCGACGACCTCGCCGCCGTACTCGAACAGTGACACCGACTGCAGCGAGGGCGGCAGCGCGCCGAGCGTGCGATCCGCGGTGACCTGGCGCTCGGTGGCATCGACCGAGAGCTGCGGCTCGACGGTGACCCAGCCGGTGCGATAGCGGTGCGAGATCTCGAAGCGCTCGACGCGGATGTGCCGGAGCACCTGCATGTAGTCGCCGTGATAGCTCGCGAGCAGCGCGTCGTAGATGCCGCGGTTCTTCGGCGACAGCGAGCCCTGGCGCAGGTAGTCGCTGACGTTGAACTGCGCGCCGGCGGTGGTCTTCAGGATCTTGTCGATCAGCCGCTGGCGCTCCTCGCCGGGGACCAGCAGCAGTGGGTGATCGCGGAGCTCGTCGCCGACGCGCGCATCGATCACGTCATCGGGCAGGTACGCGAACGAGTCCATCGCGGCGAGCGGCGAGCTGTCCTTGTCGCCGCCGAAGCCGATGCCGCCCTTGGTGTGCTTCTGCGCCGGGAAGATCCACGAGAACCGGTAGAGCGCGCCTTCCTCGAGCGTCGAGTAGTTCTCGAGGGCGCGGCCCATGCAGCGGATGAACGTCGACTTCGCGGAGCCGTTCGGGCCGTGCAGCAGGATCAGCTTGTTCGGCCGGCCATCCCGCACGAAGCTGCGCAGCACGCTGTAGACGCCGTTCTGGACGTGTTCCTGGCCGAACAGGCGATCCTCGCCGTTGTCCCAGGGCGCGTCGAACAGGTGGAAGCGCCGGACCTCGCCCCACGGGTACTTCACCGTGGAGCTGCCGTAGTGGTCGAAGCAATCGACGATGTACTGCGTCGACGACCGGAGCTGGCGCAGCGGCTCGGCGACGACGAGGTCGAGGTACTCGGCGAACGACAACACGCGGCGGTTGCGCGTGAAGTCCTCGCGCACCGAGGCGCCGAGCTCGACGAGCAGATCCTTCACCAGCGAGGGCGGAGTCTCCAGGGCCATCGATCAGAACGTATCACCGCGCGCGCGCGGCGCTACTGCGCGGCGACCTGGATCTCGATCGCCTCTTTCTTCGCGAGGCAGGTCGAGCCCGCCTTGTCGCAGACCGCGAACTTGAACGTGCCGTTGATGGTGTGGCTGCCACTCTGGGTCGGGGTCAGCTTGACCGCGAACGTGAGCTTGCTCTCGTCGAACTGCTCGGCATCGCCCTTGGCCTTGTCGTGGCCGCCGGCCTTGAGCTCGGCCTTCGCGAGCGTGACGCCGTCGGCGCCAACCAGCGTCAGCTTGGTCGGGAACTCCGTGTTCACCTTGTACGCGCTGCCGGGGGTCACCACGATCTTCGCGATGGTCTCGGTGCCCGCCTTGGCGCCAGCCGGCATCTCGACGGCGAGCTGCCCCTCCTCGGGCGACAGCCGGAACCGGGAGTCATCGCCGCCCTTGGCGGCCGCGCCATCGGCCCCCATGCCCTCGCCGGTCGGAGCGCCCCCGACCATCGGCCCGCCGCGACTGCCGCCCGGGACCGCGACCCGGTCCTGCCCCAGATCCTGGGTAGGCACGTCGACTTTGTCCTGCTTGCCCGCAGACTTCGAGCAACCGAGGACAGCGAGCGGGAGCGCGAGGAGGACGACGGCGAGGCGAGGCATGGCGCGATAGTAGCGGATCTTCTCGAGATCGCACGCAGTACGACATGTGCCCCTTATGCGGTGGTGACGGCTCGGGCTACCCTTGCGCAGCGGTGCGAAGGGCTCAACAGCTCGGGCGTTACCACCTGCTCGATCGCATCGCGTTCGGTGGGATGGCCGAGATCTATCGGGCGAAGACGTTCGATGCGACCGGGCAGCCCCACCTCGTGGCGGTCAAGCGCGTGCTCGCCCACCTCGCCGAGGATGACGACTTCATCCAGATGCTGGTCGACGAGGCGAAGATCGCGAGCGTGCTGCGCCACGCCAACATCGCGCGCGTCTACGAGTTCGCGCGCGCGCACGGCGAGTACTTCATCGCGATGGAGCACGTCGACGGCAAGGACATGCGGACCGTCCTCGAGCGCTGCCGGACGAAGAAGAAGCCCATCCCGCCCGAGCACGCGGCCTATATCGGCGCCGAGGTCGGGGCGGCACTCCACGCGGCGCACTCCGCCGTCGACAGCCGCAACCGGCCGCTGCGGATCATCCACCGCGATGTCTCGCCCTCGAACATCATCTGCAGCTACGCCGGCGAGGTGAAGCTCTGCGACTTCGGGATCGCGAAGGCCACGCTGTCGCGGGTGACGACGAAGACCGGCGTCATCAAGGGCAAGGTCAAGTACATGAGCCCCGAGCAGGCGCTCGGCCGCAAGCTCGACCACCGCAGCGACGTGTTCTCGCTCGGGTCGTGCCTCTACGAGATGCTGACCCGGATCCCGCCGTTCACCGCGACGAACGAGATGGATCTGCTGATCAAGGTGCGCGACGCGAAGTACCGCCCGGTGAGCGAGCTGATGCCCGGCATCCCGCACGAGCTCGAGGCGATCGCGGATCGCTGCCTGACCCGCAGCCGCGCGAACCGCTACCAGACGGCGGCCGAGGCCGAGGTCGATCTCCGCACGTTCCTCCGCAAGTTCATGCCGAACTACTCGCGGAGCCACCTCGGGCGGTTCATCCGCAAGAGCTTCGCGCAGGAGATCGAGCGCGAGCTCCGCATGCTCGAGGAGTACGTGCTCTCCGACGAGCCGAGCGACGACGTCGGCGAGAACCTGATGGGCGGCGACGACAACTTCGAGCCGCCCGAGGTCCCGTTCCAGCCGAAGCCGACGTCGGTCAGCATCATCGCGGCGGCCGCGGATTTCTCGAGCGAGTCGAACTTCACGACGATGCCGAAGGTCGACCAGCACGATGACATCCACGGCGCGACCACCGTGATCCTCGAGCACGGGCGCAGCCGCAGTGAGCAGCTCCCCGCACAGGCCGACCCGCAGCCGCGCAACCGCGGGCGCACCCAGCCTCCGCCGGCCCCCGGCGCCCGCCCGCCCGTGCGGCCGATCTACGACGAAGATCTGCACTCCGCGCCGACGATGATCATCGACATCGGCCGGATGCGCAGCCGGAACCGCAGCTGAGCCGGGGAGATTGGCCGCCAAGGCCGCCAAGGGACGCCAAGGATTCGTAGAGAAGATCGGAGGGTGCGCCCCCCGTTCTTCACCCCTTCCTTGGCGGGCTTGGCGCTCTTGGCCAATCTCTCCCGCTCTCTGAGCCGGCGGCGCTTGGCCGAGCCGGCGCGAGCGCGGGTCAGCGCAGCTCGATCGCGAGGCCCAGGACCTCGTCGCCCGCGCGGATGGTGGCCCGGGTGGTGCCGCGCGCCTCGGCCTTCGTGGCCG
>JALZOI010001005.1 GCA_030857245.1 Myxococcota bacterium | reverse complement strand
AGCCGCCACCGACCGAGCTCGCGCGCGATCCGCGAGGTTGCTGGAGGCGCGTCGCGGCCTGAGGCGCGCGCCGCCCCGGCGCGCGCTCGCTACCAGCTCGGCGCGGTCGCGTCGCTGCCGCTCACCACGTCGAGGTCGTCGCTCCAGTCGGTCGGCAGCGCGTCGAGCAGGCTCGCCTCGAGGCGGAGCCCGTCGGGGAGCAGGGCCTGGAGATCCGCGAGCAGCTCGTCGGCGCTCGCGTAGCGGCGATCCGGATCGAGCAAGATCGAGCGGTCGACGATCTTCGTCACGGCCTCGCTGAGGTGCGGCGCCTGCGTGCGCACCGACTTCGCGGGCTTCGCGCAGATCGCGACGACGAGCGCGCCCAGCGTCTCGGCCTCGGAGTGCGGCGTCGTCCCGGTCAGCGCCTCGTGGAGCACGATGCCGAGCGCCCACAGATCGGTGCGGTGATCGAGATCCTTCGCACCCTGCACCTGCTCGGGTGACATGTAGAGCGGCGTGCCGAGCATCACGCCGGTCGACGTCAGCCGGTGCTCCTTCGTCCCGAGATCCTCGGTGATCCGCGCGACGCCGAAGTCGAGCACCTTGACGACGACCTCGTCGTCACGCCGCGACAGGAACAGGTTCGCGGGCTTGATGTCGCGATGGACCACGCCGGCGGCGTGCGCACGCGCGAGCCCGGCGCAGGCCTGCGCGACGATCCGCACCGCGACCGCCTCGGGCAGCGGGCCGGCGTGCGTGAGCAGCCCTTGCAGGTCCTTGCCGTCGAGCAGCTCCATCACGAGGTAGGGATGTGTGGTGATCGGATCGCTGCCGGCGTCGAGCACGGGCGCGATGTACTGGCTGATGATCGACGCGGTCGCGCGGGCCTCGCGCTGGAACCGCTCGAGCAGCTTCGCGTCCTGCTTGACCGCGTCGCCGACGATCTCCTTGAGCGCGACGCGCCGGCCCGTCGTGGTGTGGCGCGCCTCGTAGACCACGCCCATGCCGCCGCGCCCGAGCTCGCGCACGATCTCGTAGCTCCCGATCGTGCGAGCCGCTCGCTTGGCCGCCGGCGGGGTGCGCGCCGGGACGCTGACGCCGGGAGTGCCGTCGGGATGCATGACCGCGCCGAGGATCTGCGCGACGTCATCGGCGGTGAGCGCGCGCGGCGCCTGCAGGCTCATGCCGAGCGTCCCGCGCTCTTGCGACATGCCCTTGCCGGACTCGAACGTGATCGTGCGCCGCAGGGCACTGATGTTGGTGACCGGCATCACGTTGGCACGCGGCGCGATCCACGCGGTCCCATCGAAGCGCGGTGCGTCGATCACGCCGACGAACCACAGCTGCTCGCTCGGTGGGCGCACGGTGACGAGGAAGATCCGGCCGCCGCTCGCGAGGCCCTGCAGGGCCTTGTTCACGCTCGTGTAGCGATCGACGGGCCACACGTCGCCGGGTCCCACGAGCATGCCGTCGACGCGGGCGTCGCGCTCGAAGATCGTCTTGCTGACGATGGCGAGGAGGTCGGGCACGGGGCGTGGATACTACATCGTCGCCACCACCGGGTCGTTCCTCACCGATGCACCGCGCTGGGCCCCTCGCACTCTGGCACAATGGAGGGTATGCGCGGGTTGGTCCTGGCACTCGTCCTCCCGGCCTGCGGCTTCTCCGCGAATCCGGGCCAGCCGGGCGATCGCGATGGTGGGCCCGACGACGGCAGCGGCATGGAGCAGGCTCCCGATGACTCGGGGTGCACGAGCTACTCGAGCCTGTTCAACAGCTGCACGCAGACGCCGAGCGGGCTCGCCTCGCTCGTGATCCCGGGTGGCGAGCACGAGTACGACACCGGCTCGAATGCGCTGCGGATCAACGGCACGGTGACCAACCCACCTCGCCTGGTGATCGATGGGCCGGCCGGGAGGATCGCGGTCGTCTTCGTCAGCTCGCTGCAGGTGAACAGCGACGGAGCACTGCGCGTGTTCGGGCCGAACGCGCTCGTGATCGCCTCGAGCGGCGACGTCCAGCTCGATGGCACGATCAACTCGATCGGGCCCGGCGCCGGCTCGCGCACCGACGCGGTGTGCGGCGCCTCGACGGGGGGGCGCGGCCAGAACAGCAACACCGGCTCCGGCGGCAGCGGCGGCGGCGGGTTCCAGGGTGCCGGCGGCGCCGGCGGTCAGGGGAACCTCGGAGGCGCCGTCACGACC
>JALZOI010000377.1 GCA_030857245.1 Myxococcota bacterium | reverse complement strand
GTTCCGGCTCGCGCGGGCCTCGGCGCGCGCGCACCGTGGCGACTGCGCCGGCGCGGCCGCGGATCTCGATCAGCTACCGGTGACGACGGCCACGACGAAGCTGCGCGCGAGCTGCGGGCCCTGACCGCGGTCACGGGGCCCAGGGGCGCCGGGGGGGGCGGTCCGAGGCGGAGCCCCCACCTCGGTGCACCGCACACGAGGTCCGTCTGCTATACACGCCGGCCCCCATGCGCCACATCTACGCCGACTTCGTCGACCGCGTCGCCAAGCCGATGCGCTACCTCGGCGGTGAGTACCAGTCGGTCGTCAAGGACGGGCCGGACTGTGGCGTGGAGGCGCGGGTCTGCCTGGCGTTCCCCGACGTCTACGACATCGGGATGTCCCATCTCGGGACCAAGATCATCTACTCGCTGCTCAACAAGGATCCGCGGATCGCCTGCGAGCGCGCGTTCGCTCCGTGGACCGACATGGAAGCCGAGCTGCGCGCGCGCGATCTGCCGCTCGTGTCCCTCGAGACGCAGCGCACCCTGTGCGAGTTCGACGTGCTCGGCGTCTCGCTGCAGTACGAGCTGACGTTCACGAACTTTCTGACCCTGCTCGATCTCGGCCGCATCCCGCTGCGCGCCGTCGATCGCGCACCCGATGCCACGCTCGTGCTGGTCGGCGGCCCGACGGCCTCGCACCCCGAGCCCCTCGCGCCGTTCATCGACGCTGCATTCATCGGCGAGGCGGAGGAGCTGCTGCCAGCGATCGTGCTCGCCTGGGCCGCGATGCGGGCCGCGATCCGCGCCGGCACCCGCACGCGCGCCGATGCGCTCGCCGAGCTGGCCTCGCAGTTCCCGCTCTACGTGCCGTCGCTGTACGCCACCGAGACCGATGCCGCGACTGGCATGACGGTCGTCGGCGCGCCGCTCGATCCGCGGGTGCCGCCGCGGGTGGCGCGCGCGATGGTCGCCGACCTCGACCAGTATCCGTTCCCGAGCGACACGCCGGTGCCGTACGCCGAGGCCGTGTTCGAGCGCGCCTCCGTCGAGATCGCGCGCGGTTGCACCGAGGGCTGTCGGTTCTGCCAGGCGGGCATGATCTACCGCCCGGTCCGCGAGCGCTCGCCCGGCTCGATCGCCGAGTCGCTGATCGGCGGCGTCGACAAGGCCGGCTACGAGGAGACCGGGCTGACCTGCCTGTCGACCGCCGACTTCTCGAGCATCACGCCGCTCGTCAAGTCGCTCGCTGGCGAGCTCCGCAAGCGCGGCGTCTCGATGTCGGTCGCATCGCTGCGCGCGTACGGCCTCAACGAGGACCTGCTCGACGAGCTCGCGCTCACGCGGATCAGCGGGCTGACGTTCGCGCCGGAGGCTGGCACGCAGCGGATGCGTGACGTCGTCAACAAGAACGTCACCGAGGCGCACATCGAGGAGAGCTCGCGCCGCGTGTTCTCGCGCGGCTGGCACCGCCTCAAGCTCTACTTCATGATCGGCCTGCCCACCGAGGAGGATGCCGACGTGCGCGGCATCGTCGAGACCGGGCAGCGCATGCTCTCGGTCGGGCACCAGCTCGTCGGCCATCGCGCCGAGGTCACGGTCTCGGTCAGCTCGCACGTCCCGAAGCCGCACACCCCGCTGCAGTGGTGCGCGCAGGACACCGAGGAGGAGATCCGCCGCAAGCAGCAGATCCTCCGGAATACCGCGCGGTCGAGCGATCGCAAGGCGCTCCGCCTCAAGCACCACCACAGCGGCGTGTCGTTCATCGAGGGCATCATCGCGCGCGGCGATCGCCGGATCGCCGACGTGCTCGAGACCGTGTGGCGCAACGGCGCGCGGTTCGACGGCTGGGAGGAGATCTTCGATCTCGAGCGCTGGACGGCGGCGCTCGCCCAGCACGGCGTCGACGTCGCCGCCTATCTCGGGACCCGGCCCGTCAGCGCGCGCCTGCCGTGGGACCACATCGACGTCGGCCTCGAGGACGGCTTCCTGCTGAGCGAGTACCGCAAGGCGATGAAGGGCCGGGCGAGCCCGCCGTGCGGCAAGGTCGCCGGCATGCTGATCCACCACACGAACCTCGCGGACGCCGAGCCGGATCGCCGCAAGCTCGTCTGCTACGACTGCGGCGTCGCGTGCGATCTGTCGAAGATGCGCGAGGACCGCCTGGTCGCGCTCCGCGTGCTGCGTGCCGAGCAGCCCACGCACCATCAGCTCGCGCAGGTCTCGGCACAGGTCGCGGCGGACGGCGCCGGCCTCGTCGACGTCTCCGAGCGCGGCGGCGGCAGCCCCGCCGAGGTCGCCGAGCACACCCGCGATCGCGAGACCGATCGCGCCGAGCGCGTGCGGCTCGCCGGGCACGTCGGCGCCGGCGCGCCGTGGAGCACGTACCGCATCCGGTTCGCGAAGCTCGGCCGCTCGGCGTTCCTCGGCCACCTCGATCTCGTGCGCCTGCTCGCGCGCAGCTTCCGGCGCGCGGACCTGCCGCTCGCGATGAGCCGGGGCTACTCGCCCAAGCCGCGCATCAGCTTTGGCCCCGCACTCGGCCTCGGCGTGCCATCGCTCGGCGAGTTGATGGACGTGGATCTCGAGCACGTCGCGCCCGGGTTCCGGAGCTGGGAGACCCCGGAGGGCGCCGTCCGCGAGGAGCTCTCCGCCGACGAGATCCGCGAGCGGCTGGCGTCGGTGTGCCCGCCAGGCATCGAGATCCAGGCCTGCACGATCGTGCGCCTCGCCGGGCACCCGGCGGTGCGCGGCGGGCAGGTCGCCGACGTCGGCCTCGGCAAGGCGATCGACGCGGTCGACGTCATCGTGCAACCCGCGCCCGACGGCATGGCGTCCGACGCCGCGCGCCTCGAGCGGATCGCCACGGCGTTCCTCGCGAAGCCGTCCGTGATCATCGCGCGCGAGGCGAAGCAGATCGACGTCCGCGCGCTCGTGCTCGCCGTCGACGTGATCGCGGGCGAGGCCGCCGACAAGCTGACCGCGGCGCTCGACTGGGCGCCGGGACCGCTGCTCCGCGTCCGCGTGCGCTCGACCGCGGAGGGCTCCGCCAAGCCCGCCGAGCTCGCGAAGGCGCTCGGCGTGTGGGGCGGCGAGGACCCGCGCGCCACGCACGCGCAGATCGCCCGGCTCGGCGTCGTCGAGGTCGCGCCGCGCGAGCTCGTGATCCCGCCCATGGCGCCCGCGGGGGATCCCCTCGTTTCGAGCAGCAGCCTCCAATAAGCGCGCGCCCGCTCTTTCGCCGCGCCCGAAAACAGACGCCACTTGCCTCGATGCAAGGAGGCACCCTGATGACACATGATCGACTCGCCTGGATCGCCCTCGCGATCGTCATGGCCGCGAGCTCGGCCGCGCTCGCGCAGCCCGTCCCGACCTTCAAGTACGCCACCGCCGAGGAGGCCGCGGCGCTCGAGAAGGAGAAGGAGGTCAAGTGGGAGGCCACCGCGCAGGCCGGCCTGATCATGAGCACGGGCAACTCGCGGGTCACCACGTTCGCGGCCGGCCTCAGTGCGTCGCGCAAGGCGCAGCAGAACAAGCTCTCGCTCGACGCCGCCGCGGCGTACGCGCGATCGAGCATCTTCCTCGCCGACGATCGCAACGGCAATGGCGTCCTCTCCGAGGACGAGCTCGATCGCCCCTCGATCACGTCCACGCGCTCGTGGATGGTGAAGGGCCGCTACGATCGGTTCCTCACGGCCAAGAACGCACTCTTCGTCGCAGCCGGGGTCGCCGCGGATCGCCCCGCCGGCAAGGAGCTCGTCGGCAACGGGCAGGCCGGGTACAGCCGCGAGCTCTACCATCACGACGAGCACACGTTCCTCGGTGAGCTCGGGTACGACTTCACGTACGAGGATCTCGTCGTCGGCGACGGGGTCGCCATCCACTCCATCCGCGCGTTCGCCGGCTACAAGGGCGCGCTGTCGCCCGACAGCGCGGTCGAGGCGTCCGTCGAGGGCCTGTTCAACATGAACACGCTCGACTCGGCAGGCGGCCAGATCGACACCTTCGGCGACAACCGCATCACCTCGAAGCTGTCGCTGACGACGAAGCTGTCGCAGAAGCTGAGCTTCCGGTTCGCGTTCGAGGCGCGGTTCGATAGCGCACCCGCGCCGCGGCCGCCGTTCGCGATCCCGTACGAGATGGGCTTCGTCCCGCTCGCCGACGAGCTGGATACCAAGGCGGAAGCCACCCTGATCGTGACGCTGCTGTGAGGAGAGCCACCATGCGCAACAACATCGCAACCGCCGCCGTGCTGGTGATCGGGCTGGCCGCTCCGCAGCTCGCCACCGCCGACGAGAAGATGGAGCTCGGCCTGTTCGCGGGCGTCCACGGCTTCAACGACAACAACGAGCTCGGGTTTGCCGACGACGCACCGCCCGAAGGCCTCGAGGACGGCCTCGTCTTCGGGGTCCGGATCGGCCGTCGCCTCCACGCGATGCTCTCGGCCGAAGGCGAGCTCGCGATCATCCCCACCAAGGCCGAGCTGTCGCGCACCGACGTGGTCGCGCTCGGCTACCGGCTGAGCGCACTCCTCCATCCCGTGCGCTTCGCGGGCGCCAAGCTCGAGCCGTTCGCCCTGCTCGGGCTCGGCGGGATGACGGCGGCATCGTCGGACGTGAACTACGTCAAGAGCGAGACGGACTTCGTGTGGCACGCCGGCCTCGGCGCGCGCTATCGGATCGGCGCCTACTGGGGGGTCCGGATCGACGCGCGGCTGTTATTGCCGCCGGCCCGCGACGGCCTGGTCACGATGGACGGCGAGCTGATGATCGCGATCTACCAGACGTTCGGACCCAAGCCCGCACCCGCCCCGGTGCTGATCCCGGCGCTCGCACCCGCGCCGACCGCGGATCCCGCGCCGCCGCCGCCGGCAGCGGCGAGCAAGGCCGATCGCGACGGCGATGGGATCGGGGACGCGACCGACCGCTGTCCGGACGAGCCCGAGGATCGCGACGGCAAGGAGGACGATGATGGCTGCCCCGATCCCGACGACGACGGCGACGGCGTGCCCGATGCCGCCGACCGCTGCCCGGATCAGGCCGAGACCAAGAATGCCTTCCAGGACGACGACGGCTGCGCCGACGAGGTCCCGGTCGCCATCCAGAAGCTCACCGGCACGATCGCCGGCATCGCGTTCGTGGCCACCTCGGATCGGTTGACGCCGGGGTCGAGCCGCGTGCTCGACGAGGCCGTGAAGGTGCTCGCCGCGAACCCGGCACTGCGGCTCGAGATCTCGGGCCACACCGACAACGTCGGCGACGCGGTGAAGAACCGCGAGCTGTCGCGGCGGCGCGCCGAGGCAGTCAAGGCGTACCTCGTCGCGAAGGGCATCGCGGCGGACCGGCTCGAGGCGGTCGGCTTCGGTCCCGACCAGCCGCTCGAGATGAACTCGACCCCGGCGCTGCGCGCGAAGAACCGTCGCGTCGAGTTCCGCCTGCGCTGACGGCGGCGGGCGCCGGCGGCGGCTACAGGCCCTTCGACGCCGCGTGGTTGAGCTTCACGAACTGCGCGAGCGGCGTCGCGGGGATGCCGGGCGCGGTGTAGTGCCAGGCCGAACCGAACTTGGTGTGGGCGAGGCGGTCGAGGAGCTCGGCCTTCGAGCTCGCGCGAAACGTCAGCCACAGCGCTTCCTTGCGAGCATCCCGCACCCAATCCTGGATCGCGACGACGTCCTTGAGGCCCGTGCCGACGACCTTCGTCAGCCCGACCTGGCCGGTGGTCTGCGCGTCGAGGAAGTCGAGCACGCTATCGGCGTACTGGACGAGCGAGCGGTCGCCGCTCGTCGCGCTGACCCCGAGCAGATCGCGCAGCGCCTCGATGTCCCTGGACACGTTCGCGAGCGTGACCGTGCCGACGCGGACGTTCTCGACGATCTGCGGCAGCCCGGCGTGCAGCGTGGCGCTCGTGCGCGCGAGCTCCCGGCGGACGTCGTTCAGTAGATACCCGAGCATCGCGACCGCGATCACCGCGAGCGCCAGGCCCGACCACTTGAACACGCGTGCTTCCATGGCCCGACCGTACCCGAGGCCTCGCGTGCTATGACGCGCTCGTGCCGGCAAGCCTCTCGGTCAACCTCAACAAGGTGGCGCTGCTGCGCAACTCGCGCGGCGGGACCAACCCGTCGCCACGGGTCGCGGGGCAGACCTGCCTCGACAGCGGCGCGTACGGGCTGACGCTGCACTGGCGCGCCGACAACCGTCACACGCGGCAGGAGGACGTCCGCACGCTGCGCGCGCTCTGCGAGCAGCGCGGCGCCGAGTTCAACCTCGAGGGCGACGATCGCGAGGAGCTGATCGCGCTCGCCGCCGAGCTCCGCGTCACCCAGTTCACGCTCGTCCCCGTCAAGCCCGGCGAGATCACGAGCGACCACGGCTGGGACCTGCCGCGCCAGCACGCGACGGTCGCGCCGATCGTCGAGCGGCTCAAGGCGCTCGGGATCCGGGCGGCGATCTTCGTCGACGCCGTCCCCGAGATGATGCCGGCGGTCGCCGCGACCGGCGTCGATCGCGTCGAGATCTACACCGAGCCGTACGCGGCTTCGTGGGGCACCGCCGCGCTCAAGGACGAGCTCGGTCGGCTGCAGCGCACGGCGCGGGCCGCGGTCGCGGCCGGGATGCAGGTCAACGCCGGCCACGATCTGGATCTGCGAAACATGCCGCTGCTCGCCCGCGAGGTTCCGGAGATCATCGAGGTCTCGATCGGTCACGCGCTGCTCGCGGACGCGCTCTACGTCGGGCTCGCGGAGGCCGTGCGCCGCTACGTGCGCGTCTGTCGCGGCGAGGCCGTCGACGCCCCGGTCACGAAGTAGCGGCGGCCTCGCGACAGGTCGGGGGCGAGGAGCTATCCTGGCCCGCATGTCACGTGATGTCCTCGAGCTCGCCGGCTCCCTCGGCTATCTCGACGAGCTCTCCGAGCAGTTCCTGGAGCAACCCGGCGGGGTCGATGCGAGCTGGCACGAGCTCCTCGAGACCGGCGCCGGTCGGGGCAGTGGTCAGGGCAACGGCAACGGCCAGCCGATGGACCAGGGTGCAGGCGCCAGCGCGCTGGCGGCGGGCACCGGCACCATCCCGGCCGCGGCGGCCGCGGCGGCCGCGGTGGTGACCGCGTCGGGGAGGACCAGCAGCCGCGCGATGCGGTCCGGGTCAGCACCCGCGGCGTGCAAGGCGGCGGTGACGAGCTCGACGTTGGTGTGCACGGC
>JALZOI010000376.1 GCA_030857245.1 Myxococcota bacterium | reverse complement strand
GGCCTCGCGGGGCTCGGCGCGGCGCCGGAGCGGATCGGCAGCGTCCTCGCGAACCTGACCCGCGTGTGGGTCGGCGCGAAGCTCGGCGTCGGCTGCTATCGCGCCGGCGGCTACGCGGTCGGCTTCGTCTTCCGGCCCGATCGCGGCACGCTCGACGACGGCGTCGCGCTGCCCCGGATCCGCGGCCAGCTCGTCGACGCCCACGCCACGATCGGCGAGGACCGCGCGTGGCTGTGGCTGACCACCGCCATGGCGGGTCGCCTCGTCACCAGCTGCGTCGTGATCGGTGCCGATGCCAGCGTGATCGCGAGTGGCCCGCTCGCCGACGCGCCCTGGCTCGCCGGGATCGCCGGTGCCTGCGCCGCCGGCCCGCACCTGTTCGTCCCGACCGATGCCGGGCTCGCCCGCGTCGAGGTGGTGCAGGGCGCGATCGTCCAGACCCGCAGCTTCCCGGAGACTGCACCGCTCGTCGGTGCCGGCGACCGCCTCGCTCTGTCCGCGCTCCCTGGAGGCGGCCTCGACGTCATCCGGCGGCGCGACGCCCTCCGCATGCAGCTCACTTGAACCGTTCACCGAAGGAGACCTCGCCATGTCCCGCATGTCCACCAAGCCCCTGCCGATCCCCGCGTTCTTCGACGGCGCGCACGCTGGCGACTACGCCTACCGCCCCGACGCCACGGTCGTCGCCGGCGCCGCCACGGACTGGCGCGCGGCCCACGCGATCAAGCCATCGGCCGCCGACGAGACCCGCGTGCATCTGCTGCTGATCGACGTCCAGAAGGACTTCTGCTTCCCCGAGGGCTCGCTCTACGTCGCGGGCCGCTCGGGCACCGCGGCCGTCGATGATTCGCGCCGCATCGCCGAGCTGATCTACCGCAACGCCGGCGTGCTCACCGAGATCACGACGACGATGGACACCCACCTCGCGTACCAGATCTTCTTCCCGAGCTTCTGGCTCGACAAGGGCGACGCGCCGCTCACCGCGCATCGCGTCGTGACCTCGGATCAGATCGCCGCGGGCGAGGTGCGCCCGAACCCGGCGATGGCGAAGTGGCTGTGCGGCGGCAACTACACGTGGCTGTGCAAGCAGGTGCTGCACTACACGAAGGAGCTCGAGCGCGCGGGCAAGTACCAGCTCTACCTGTGGCCCCCGCACTGCTTGCTCGGCTCCGACGGGCACGCGCTCGCCGGCGTGGTCCACGAGGCGCGGCTGTTCCACGCCTTCCTCCGCACCTCGCAGAGCAACGTCGAGGTCAAGGGCGGAAACCCCCTGACCGAGAACTACTCCGTGCTGCGGCCCGAAGTGCTGTCGCGGTTCGACGGCGCCGCGCTCGCGCAGCGCAATACCGGGTTCGTGCAGACCCTGCTGTCCGCCGACGCGGTGATCATCGCCGGTCAGGCCGCGAGCCACTGCGTGAAGAGCACGATCGATGACCTGCTCGGCGAGATCGCCGCGCACGACCTCGCGCTCGCGAAGAAGGTCTATCTCGTCACCGACTGCATGTCGGCGGTGACCGTGCCCGACGGCAAGGGCGGCCTCGCCGTCGACTTCACCGCGCAGGCCGAGACCGCGCTCCAGAAGTTCGCCGACGCCGGCATGCACCTCGTCACCTCCACCACGCCGCTCGCCAGCTGGCCCGGCCTCCGCCTCTGAAAAGGACCACCATGAGCACCAACGACGACGACGCCAGGAAGACGAAGCAGCTGCTCGACGACGCCCACGCCGGGGGCGCGCTGTCCGCGAAGTCCCTCGCCACGCTCGACGTCGTCGACGTCGGCGCGCAGATCCAGGCCGGCCTCGGCTGCACGATCGACGACGTGACCGCGAGCGAGGTCGTGCTCGTCACGATGATGCCCGACGACTCGCAGTCGATCGCCGGCGCCGGCAACACCGACGCGGTCCGCGACGGCCACAACTTCGTCCTCGAGGCGCTGCGCGGCTCGAAGCAGTCCGGCGAGGTCCTCGCGCACACGCGCTACCTCAACGGCCTCGTGCTGTGCCCGTACACCGCGCTCGATCATGCCGTCGTGATGACGAAGGCGAACTACAACCCGGGTCTCGGCACGCCGCTCTACGATCAGACGGCGGTCGTGCTCGGCACCGTGATCGCGAAGTCGCAGGAGCTCGCGCAGGCCGGCATCGCGGTCCGCACGGTGACGCTGCTGATCACGGACGGCGGCGACTACGGCTCGACCCGCTGCAAGCCCGCGGACGTCAAGCAGCTCGTCGAGGACATGCTCGGCCAGGAGAACCACATCGTCGCGGCGATGGGGATCAGCGACGGCACCACCGACTTCAAGGCGGTGTTTCGCTCGATGGGCATCCCCGATCGCTGGATCCTGACGCCCGGCAACAGCGCCACCGAGATCCGCCGCGCGTTCGCCGTGTTCTCGCAGTCCGCGGTCCGCGCGTCGCAGGGCGCGCAGCTCGGCGGCTTCAGCAACTGAGCGCGGCGCAGCTCAGCCGCGCAATGCGGCGCGGTACTGCCGGACGGCTTCACTGACCGGCTGCACGCGGACGAACGCCGACAGCAGCGCGAGGTCGAGGTCCGGCAGGCCGCGGCTCCTCGGTGCCTGCTCGTAGCCGCCGGTGGTGAGGACGTGGATCGTGATCGCGTCGGCCTGCCAGAACCACGCTTCGGCGATGCCATACCGCCGATAGATCTCGAGCTTGTCGATCCCGCCGCTGGTCCAGACCACCTCGATCACGAGGTCAGGCCGCTGCTTGAGCGCCGAGTCCGGCTCGAAGACGTAGCATTCGTCGGGCTCGGCGCCGGCCTCCTTGTCCTTCTCCTTCTGCAACCACGCCCCCACGGGCGAGAACCCGATCCCGCGCTCGTAGCAGTACGCCTCGATCAAGCGCCCGATGCAGGACTTGATGACTTCGTGATCCCGCGAAGGACTCATGAGCTCCACCGTTCCGTCGAGAAAGGCCATGCGAGGGCTGCTCTTCTCTCCACGGATCGCCAGGAGTGCTTCCCAGTCGTCCCAGGTCTTGTTCCCCATCAGGATGCGGCCGTCCGCGGTCGGGACGTACTCGCCGAGCGGCACGGGGGCCTCGGTGGATCGGGAGACCATGACCGCCATCGTACCAGCCAACGTCAGCAAGGCGAGTGCCACGCCAACTGCCGAGGATCACGAACGCCGGTGGCCGGAACGGCCGGCCGTCGGACAGCTGTCCGGTCGGTGGCCGCCGCGCCGGATCACGGGCACGCAGACGTGGTCGGCGCGATCGTCATGTCACGACTGCACTCCGGCATGATCGTCGGTGGCAGCTCGACGCCAGGGATGCGGACGTCAGCAGCGCCATCCGAGTTGTTGTTCGCGTACGGGCGCACCATCGCGACCTTGCCGTCGGGCGCATAGAACGTCACCGGACCCTGCATGCCACGCTCGTCGACCGCGCCCTTCGCCCAGAGCGTGCCGTCGAGATGGTAGATCTCGAGCTGGCCGCCGGCGGTCTTCTGGCACCACATGCCACGACCGCGCGGGCGTGGCGCGCCCGCGAGATCGGCACCGGCGGGGCACCTCGGTTCGTCACCGGGTTGCCCGGGCGAGGCCGGCGGCAGCGGGTGACCTGCGAGCCCTGTCGCCTTGTCGAGCTCCCCCTGGTCGACGCGATCCCGGCAGGCACCGCAAGCGAGCATGAGCAGCGCGACGAGCAGGATCCGGATCATGGCGCATCGATAGCACACCGCGCATGGCGCGATTTCCGTTGCGGCGGCGCGCTGGCTGCTGTTACGCAGCCGCCATGCGCAGCTGCTTCCTGGTGGTCGTCGTCCTCGGCTGGCTCGCTGTGGCGGGGTGCGGAGGCAACGGGTCGAGCGCCGATGCGCCGTGTGCGATCGGCGCGCTCGGCTGCGCATGTACCGCGGGCGGCAGCTGTGACACCGGCCTCGAGTGCAACGCGGCTGGGACGCGCTGCGAGCAGATCGGCGGCTGCGCCTGCGATACCTCTGCGACGTGCCAGCAGGACTGCGCGTGCGACCCGGACTGCGGCAGCAGCTGCGCGTGCGACACGTCATCGACGTGCCAGGCCGGCTGCGCGTGTGACGACGACTGCGCGAGCGGCGAGGGCGACCCGGTCTGCAGCGGAGCGATCGACGGCTGCTGGCAGACCTGCATCGCGAACGGCACGCCGACGTCGACGTGCGCCTCGACGTGCCCGATCGGTAACGGTGTCGGCTGCTACGCGCTGTGCGACACCAACGGCACGCCCACCTCGACGTGTCGCTCGACCTGCGGGGTCGCCACGGCGACGGCGGAGCGCGCCTGCTACTCGGTGTGCGTCGCCAACCTGACGCCGACCTCGACGTGCCGCTCGACGTGCGGCAGCACCGGCGCGTGTGGTGAGGCCGGCTGCTACTCGGTGTGCGTCGCGAACGGCACGCCGACCTCGACCTGCGCGTCGACGTGCGGCACCGACACCAGCCTCGGCGAGGCCGGCTGCTACCTGACCTGCGTTGCCAATGGCACCCCGACGTCGACCTGCCGCTCGACCTGCGGCAGCGATACCCGGTGCGGGGATCGCATGTGCTACGCGGTGTGCGACGCCAACGGCACGCCCACGTCGACGTGCGCGTCGACGTGCGGCACCGAGAACGCGTGCGGCATGGTCGGCTGCTACGACGTGTGCATCGCGAACGGCACGCCGACCTCGACCTGCCGCTCGACCTGCGGGTTCTCCGCGGACCTCTGCGTCAATTGCGGCACGTCGGAGTCGCCGCGCGATGCCTGCTTCCGGGTCTGCGCCGCCAACGGCACGCCGACCTCGACCTGTGCCAGCACCTGCATGTGATCCGAGAGCCAACCCGCGATCGGCTCGGGGGCGCGGCCGTGCGGACTGAAGTAGACTCCCCGGGCATGCAGCTTGGACGCCTTGGCTTCGCCGGACTGTGGGGCCTGGCCGGGGTCCTCCTGCTACTCGGGCAGGCGATCTACAAGTTGACGCCGGTGGCCCTCGAGCTGCGCTACCTCGAGCTCGGGCCGCTCGAGCTCGCGGTCCTCGCGGGCTGGGTCGTGATGTCGGCGTACTCCGAGGGCTATCGCGGCTTCCATCGCGCGTTCTCGCCGCGGGTCGTCGCGCGCGCGCAGCACCTCGCCGCCCATCCGCGGCCGCTGTTCGTGGCGATCGCGCCGCTCTACTGCCTCGGCCTGGTCCACGCCACCCGCAAGCGCCTGACGGTGTCGTGGATCCTGACCATCGCGATCATCATCGTCGTCATCGCCGTGCGCCAGCTCGCGCAGCCGTGGCGCGGCATCATCGACGCGGGCGTCGTGATCGGGCTCGGCATCGGCGTCGCCTCGATCCTGTACTTCATCGCGCTCGCGCTCGCCGGACGCGTCATGCCGGTGTCGCCCGACGTGCCGGGCTGAGCCCGCGGGCTCGTCGAGCCCGTGCCATCGTCAGTTCGGGGTGAACGTCAGGTCGACCCGCGCGGCCGCGAGGGCGCCGACGCCGGAGCATCGCAGGCCGGCGCGGAGCTGCGCGGCGGTCAACGGGTTGCGGGTGCAGGTCCACGCGAGATCATTGGACGCGACGTCGGCGTCGAGCACCTCGATCTTCAGGACCGTGCCGCCCGGGATGAGCGTCGGCGGCGTCACGTAGTTCCACGTCGGCGTCAGCGTGTTGTCGATCACGGGCGTCGAGCGGGTGGCGCCGTTGACGGTCAGCGTCACCATGCCATCCGGCAAGCCGCCGCCCACGTCCCACGCGCTGCCGTCGGCCTTCTTCTCGGTGAACACCGCGGAGCCCACCTTGATCCTGTAGTTGCGGCCGAACGCGTTCTGGCAGGTCGTGCCGATGCACACGGTCTCGCCGCTGCACGACGTCGGATCCGCGACGGTGCAGGTCGCGGCGGGGCAGTCGGCGGCACACGATGCGGTGGTCTCGGTTGCCTCGCACACGCGGTTGCCGCACGCGGGTCCGCCGCTGCCGGAATCGGGGGTGGCGGGGATGGCGCCGGCGTCGGGGGTTCCGGGGTCGTCACTATCGCTGGTGCACGCCGTGGGAGCCGCCAAGGCGATGGCGAGCCCCAGAGCACATCGAAGAGAGCTTGTCGGTGTCATGGCCCTGGGTGGGCCTGCCGCGCGAGATGTCGCAGAGAAATCGACCGACGGGCGCGGAGAGCCGGTCCTCGGACTCATGCTGGTCGGTTCGGCGATTCGTGCACGTGTCACGGGCTCGTGCTCGTACTCGTACGGCGTCGCGCTCGGTCGGCTCAGCACGCTCTGCCGCCGAGATCGTGGACGAGCACGTGGAGGTGGCACGAGCACGTGGCACGGCGTTAACCGACCAGCATGGGTCCTAGGACCCGTCGCAGACCGTGGCGCGCAGCACCTTGACCGCGCCGGTCGCGACCTCGACCGTGGCGACGTTGCCGAGTGCGGGGGCCCCGCCGATCACCGCGAGCGTGCCGGGCGCGATCCGCACGAGCGCGGACTCCCCGGGGTTGCCCATCGGCGAGCCGCCGTCCTTGAACAGCGCGCTGGTGTCGATCGTCTTCACGACCTTGCCCTTCGCGACGTCCTGGATGACGAGCTGGCTGCCGTTCTCCTCGAGGAACGCCCACGTCGAGCCGTCGACTTGCGCGTGCGCGTTGCCGAACACCCCGAAGTCACGACCTCCGACGCTGGCGATCCGCTTGCCCTTCAGCGTGTACAGCGCGGCGCGCGCCGCGGGCGAGCCGCAGGCGGCGGTGGCGAGGTAGATCGTGTTGCCGAGGACGGCCACGTCACCGCACTTGAACTCGCCGCGCGCGTAGCGGAACAGCGTGACGCGCTTGCGGCGGGCGACGTCCCAGATCTCGGCGTAGCCCTTGCCCGCCGGCGCATCGCCGAGGAGGAACACCGCGTAGCTGCCATCCTCGTTCGTGGCGGCGCGGATCGAGGCCGCCGCGGGCAGGATGTTCGGCGTCAACGTCTTGCAGGTCTCGGACTGGCAGACCTTGAGCTCGGGGTTCGTGGTCTCGACGCGCGCGCCGGTCCTCGTGGCGGGCGCGGGTGGCTCGGGCAGCCGCATGAAGGCGCCGCTCTCGGTGTCGAGCGCGAAGCACTGATCGGTGCCGGTACCGATGCAGTACTGCACGCGCGAGCCGTCCACGCGCGCGTGCGTGATCGGCGCGGCGTCGTCGACCGGGGTGATGCACGACGGCGAGGATGGCGGCGGCGGGGTGGCCGCCGCGATCG
>JALZOI010000375.1 GCA_030857245.1 Myxococcota bacterium | reverse complement strand
CTCAGCGGCTTCGGCGCGCGCGCGCCCGCCGGCTTCGCGGCCGCGCGGGCTGCAGCCGGCTGCGGCTTCGACGTCGGCTTCGATGTCGATCGGGCCTTCGGCTTCGGCTTCGGGACCGTCTTCGCTTTCGCCACGTCATTCAACGTAACAGAGGCACGGGCACGGCGCGTCGATCTGTGGTCTGATCGCCAGATGCGCCGCACGTGCTCCGAGTGCAAGGCCAGCAACCGGATCCCCGTCCGCCACCTCGCCGACCTCGGCAAGTGCGGCAAGTGCAAGGCCGCGCTGCCTCCACACGCGACCCCGATCGAGATCAACTCCGAGCACCAGTTCAACGACATCCTCGCCGCAGCGCGGGTGCCGGTGCTCGTGGACTTCTGGGCCGCGTGGTGCGGCCCGTGCCGCAGCGTCGCGCCCGAGGTCAAGAAGGCGGCCCACAACCTCGCGGGCAAGGCGCTCGTCCTCAAGGTCGACACCGAGCTGCTGGTCGAGCTCGCGGAGCGCTACCAGATCCTCAGCATCCCGAACTTCGCGCTGTTCAGCGGGGGCCGCCTGGTCCGCCAGCGGGCCGGCGCCATCGATCACCGCCAGCTCGAGCGCTGGGCCGTGTCGTCCCAGTAACCTTCCCCCGCGATCGCCGCGGGCGACATCTTCAGATCCTCAGGCGCGTGGGTGCGTTCAGGCAGCATGACCAAGCTGCACTGGACACTCACCACCCTCGCGATCTTGGGAGGAACCGCGCACGCCCAGCCTGATGTCGAGCCCGCCGTCGGATCCAGCATCGAGCCCGCCGTCGAGCCCGCCGTCGAGCCCGCCTCTCGCGCCGACGTCGAACCCCGGATGGACGTCGGCGTCTCGCTGGCGGTCGAGACCTCGGGCTCGAAGCGCGGCGTGGCGCAGGACTACCTGGTGCTGCCCGCTGGCGGCGAGCTCACCGCGCAGATGAAGTTCGTGACCGCACCGCCCATGCCGGGTGCGGCCGAGCTGCGGTTCAGTGACCTCGCCCTGTTCTCGCTCGGCGGCCGGTGGTCGCTGCTGCCGAAGCTCGAGGTCGCGGCGGCGGTCGACTTCCTCCCGAAGCAGCCATCGGAGACCGCGGAGAAGCCGTGGCAGAGCGTCGGGCTCAGCCTGCGCACCCCGCTCCGCAAGCGGGTCGCCGTCGCGATCTCGGGCGCGGGTGGTCACCTCACCGGGCACAGCGGCATGTGGACCCGCGAGGCCGTGACCGTGCAGTGGCGCAAGCCGATCGCGAGGGTGATGACGTACGACATCTCGGGCGGCGTCAACGCGGTGAGCCTGAGCGCGAAGCAGAGCAGCGCGCTCATGACCGAGGTCGCGGTGCAGACCTCCGTGCTGTTCCGCGAGCCGAGCGGCCACTGGGGCGGCTGGGCTGGCCTTGGCTACGCGGTGCCGGTGACGGCGCGCGGCGCGGATCCGACGACCGGCCTCGCCATCGATCCGCAGCCGCGGCTCGACTTCCGGATCGGCACCGCGCTGTCGCTGGTCCGCGCCTGGGACCTCTACGTCGAGTTCGCGGTCGTCGATCGCGGCGATGCGGTCAACCCGGCCACCCAGCTGCCGATCCTCGATGGCGGGTTTGATCAGCACCAGATCATGTTCGGCGTGACCCGTCACATCACCGTGAAGAAGCCGCGGACCGCCAACCGCGACCCCATGCAGATGAGCCAGCGCTGAACCTCTGACGCCAGACCCCTGCCTCCCGGATCGCCGGATCGCGGAGGCCGCCCTCGTGCACGTGCACGTCCACCTACACGATTGCCTGCAGACCGACGTCCGCATGGGTACCTACCCGAGGGTAGTTTTTTACCCCGGGTCCCTGGTGACTGACCGCCGCCGGTCGTAAGTAAAAGGAATCACACGATCTGTTGGCTGCGTGAGCTTGGCTCGGCAGTTGTAACTGGGTCCTGCGTGCAGCAAGAACAGTGGCGGAACGAGCTCATCTCTCAGCATGCGGACATGGCTCGCCGGATCGCCCTGAAGATGGCGCGGCGCTGCCCGAACTGGATCCCGCGGGAGGATCTGGTCGCCGCCGGGCTGCTCGGCCTGACCGAGGCCGCGAGCCGCTACGACGACACCCGGAGCGAGCCGTTCGTCCCGTTCGCCGAGCAGCGGATTCGCGGCGCAGTCCTCGACGAGCTGCGCCGCGGTGACCTGCTGCCCCGCCGCGTCCGCCAGACCGCCCGCAAGATCGCCGCGGTGATCCGCAAGCTCGAGGCGGAGGGCGACTCGCCGACGGATCAGCGCATCGCTGACACGATGGGCGTCTCGCTCGAGGTGTACCGCAATGACCTCGCGCACCTCGTCCACATCGACATCGAGTCGATCGACGGCGAGAAGGCCACGCTGCTGGTCGACGCCGAGCGCGGTCCCGACGAGCTCGCGGCGCATCGCGAGACCCTCAGCAAGGTGAGCGGCGCGCTGTCGCTGCTCGAGGCGCGCGACGCGACGCTGCTCAGCCTCTACTACATCGAGGAGCTCACGTTCCAGCAGATCGCGACGTCGCTCGGCATCACGCCGTCGCGCGCGTGCCAGCTGCTGTGGCGCGCGATCGAGCGCGTGCGCAGCCGCCTGGGCGAGCGGGTGATGGCGGAGGCGGCGTGATCGCACGCGTGCTCGTCGTCGATGACGACGAGCAGCTCCGGCGCGCGATGGCGACCTCGCTGACGCGGGCCGGCTTCGAGGTGTTCACCGCGGACGACGGGCCGCCGGCGATGCTGCTGACCGCGACCTTCGATCTCGTCGTCGTCGACTTCAACCTCAAGGCCGGTGCCACCGGCGACGAGGTGGTGCGCCATTTCAAGGCGCGATTCGGTGCCCGCGTGTACTGCGCGGTGCTGAGCGGCGAGGATGATCACCACGTCCGCTCGATCTGCCTGGACGCGGGCGCCGATGACGTGTTCGTCAAGCCAGCGTCCCCCGTCGAGCTCAAGCGCCGCCTCGTCGCCGCCGCGGAGGCGCTCCGCGGTCTGGCCGCATGAGCATGAGCATGAGCATGCAGCCGGCGCCGGCCACGTGGATTTCGGGCAGCACGCGTGCGAGCCTGATGGCCCCGATGAGCGAAGCCGAAGCGCGGGCCAGGGTGCTCGTCGTCGAGGATGATCCCGAGGTCACCCGGATCATCGCGCGCAAGCTCAACGCCGATGGCCACGAGCTCGAGCTGTTCGACGACCCGCGGCCGGTGCTCGACAAGCTCGCCGCCGGCGCGCTCTGGGACGTCGTGATCCTGGACGTCGGGCTCCCCGGGATCAGCGGTATCGACGTGCTCAAGAGCTTTCGCGAGGCCGGCTCGCTGGCATCGGTCGTGATGCTGACCGGCGACCAGACGGCCAGCACCGCGACGACGTGCATGCGGGCGGGCGCGTTCTACTACCTGACCAAGCCGTTCCAGCCGTTCGAGCTGTCGGCGATGGTCGAGTCGGCGGCGCGCTACTCGCGGCTGCGCCGCCAGCTCGCCGGGGTCTCGGTGATCAGCGATGACACGACGGACTCGGTGCTGGTCGGGACCTCGGCGGCGATGCGCAAGCTCCGCGCCGCGATCGCGCGGCTCGGCAGCCAGGACGTCTCGATCCTGATCCAGGGCGAGAGCGGCACGGGCAAGGAGCTCGTCGCCCGCGCGCTCCACGATCGCGGGCTGCGGCGCGCGCGGCGGTTCGTCGCGCTCAACTGCGGAGCGATCCCGGAGTCGCTGATCGACAGCGAGCTGTTCGGGCACACGAAGGGCTCGTTCACCGGCGCGACGACGGATCGCCCGGGCGTGTTCGTCGAGGCCGAGGGCGGCACGCTGTTCCTCGACGAGATCGGGGACATGCCGCTCGGCGTGCAGTCGCGCTTGCTGCGCGTGCTGCAGGAGAGCGAGGTCCGGCCGGTCGGCGGCAGCGGCGTCCGCAAGATCGATGTCCGCGTGATCGCCGCGAGCCACGTCGACCTCGGGAGCGCCGTCGAGCAGAGCCGGTTCCGCCAGGATCTCTACTACCGGCTCAACGTCGTCGTGCTCGCGGTGCCGCCGCTGCGCGAGCGGCTCGATGACCTGCCGCTGCTCGCCGCCCACTTCCTGCGCAAGCACGGTGGGACCTCACCGCCGAGCCTCGCCCCCGACGCGCTCGAGGTGATGGCGACGTACGGCTGGCCTGGCAACGTGCGCGAGCTCGAGAACGCGCTGATGCACGCGATCGCGCTGCACCACGGCGACGTGATCGGTCCCGAGTCGCTGCCGATGCAGATCGGCGCGCGCGCCCGCAAGTCTTCACCCACGCTCAAGCCGCCGATCGAGGCCGCCGAGAGTGACGAGGAGCTGCTGCCGCTCACCGAAGCGAAGCGGCGGGCGAGCACGGCGTACGAGCGCGCCTACCTCGTGCGCGTGCTGGAGAAGGCGAAGGGCTCGGTCTCGGAGGCGGCGCGACTGTCGGGCCTCGATCGCACGAACTTCCGTCGCCTGCTGCAGCGCCACGGCCTCGACGCCACGGCGTTCAAGTAGCGCGGCGGCGGCGACGCACGAGCAGCGCGAGCGGCACCAGGGCGGCGAGCAGCGTGCCGGTGCCGGCGCCGCCATCGCAGCACCCACCCCCCGCGTCGGTGCCCGTCACGTAGATGTGGCTGGTCACGACGAGGCGGTTGTTGGCGTCGTTGATCAGCTCGATGCGATAGCGCCGCTGCTGGCCGGCGCCCGGCTCGTCCTCGAACGTGTGCCGGAAGTCATCGCTCGTGACCTCGACCTGCGCGCGCTTCTCGCCGTCGCGCCAGAGCTGCACGAACGTGCCGACGCCGCCGGTGATGCGCACCGCGACCTCGGCGATGCCGGCGGTCGTGTCGTCGCCGATCTGCGCGTCGCCGATCGTCATCTCGACCAGCGGATCGTCGGGGCCGCGCAGCTGCACGATCGTGCGGCCCCGCCGGATGCCTTCCATGATCGCGGCCTCCGACAGCTCGTCGGCGAGGACGAGCGTGGTCGGACTGCCGATCGGCGAGTCGGTGAGCCCGGTGCCCGTGCCGGCGCGGTGATCGTCGCTGCCTCCGATCGCCGCGATCCGGTGGCCGGCGGCGAGCAGGCCGTCCCACATCTCGAGCGCGCGCGGCGTGAACACGCGCTCGACGAGGTCCCACGGCCCGGTCAGGATCTCGAGCCCCGCGACCTGGTCCCACGGCGTCGTCGGATGCAGCCAGGCACAGCCGAGGCAGTTGTCGCCGAGGTCGAGCGTCGGATGGTTGACGATGAACAGCGCGCCCTGCGCCGCGACGTCGCCGAGCACGCCCTCGATCGTGCGGCCGCGGTAGCCGATGCGGTGATCGACGTAGCTCGCGAGCCCGACCGCGTTGCCGTGGCCCGCGTACGTCGTGATCTCGGCGCCGCGGAGGAACAGCACGTCGGCGTGCGCGGGCTGCGCCGCGGCCGCGAGGGCGAGGTGCGAGCTCGTGTTGTGATCGCTGAGGTTGACGAAGTCGAGGCCGCGCGACCGGGCGAGGGTCGCGATCTGTTCGAACGAGGCGTTGGCGTCCCCACTCTCCGCGGAGTGGACGTGGAAGTCGCCCTTGTACCAGCGGCGCCCGGTGGCGAGCACCGTGGGCGCGTAGGCCGCCTTCGGGCGGACCGCGAGCGTGACGTCGTCGCGGCAGATCACGTCGATCGCGTAGTGCCCGCCGGCGGCGTCGAGCTTGGCCTTGCCGATCGCGACGATCCACGTGCCCGGCGTGATCGGCCCGGGCAGGTAGCTGCGCGACGACTGCTCGATCCCGATCACCGCGTCCTCGGTGTTGCCGCCACCCCAGCCGCGGAAGCCCTCGGGGCTCCACACGCCCCAGTCGAGGATCACCGCGTCGGATCCATCGGTGTGCCGGATCTGGATCTCGCGGGTCCCCGCGGGGACTTCGAACTCGACGTCGACGTAGTCACCGCCCGAGGTCGGGACGTCGGCCTCGTAGTGCATCATCGAGAGAACAGCAGCGAGCGGCAGCAGCATGCCGGCATCGTAGACCGGGTCAGGCCGGCAACCCGGTCCATTCGGCGCTCTTGGTCCACAGCGTCTGGGCGAGCGTGCCGTCATCCGCCAGCTTGGACGGTCGCTTCTCCTTGCCACCGACGGTGTAGTAGCGGCCGCTCTCGGCCTGCAGGGAGGGGTCGGTCGCGCAGCGCAGGGTCGACTCGGCGCCGCGCTCGGGCGTGATCATGAACTTCTTGATCACCCAGCGAACCGGTCCCGGCACGCGCCGCCACACGTCGGTCGCGACGACGCCCGGGTGCACCGCGTACGTCGAGACCTGCTTCCCGTCGAGCCGGCGCGCGAGCTCCTTCGTGAACAGCACGTTGGAGAGCTTCGAGACCGCGTACTCTCGCATCGCGGTCACCGTCTTCGTCGGCTGCTGCAGCACCGACCAGTCGATCTCGCGCGCCTGGTAGTGCGACGCACTCGCGACGTTGACGATCCGCGCCGGCCCGCTCTCGATGATGCGGTCGAGCAGCAGGCGCGTGAACAGGTAGTGACCGAGGTGGTTCGTGCCGAAGTGGATCTCGAACCCATCCTTGGTCTGGCCGCGCTGACCGCCGAGCCCCGCGTTGTTGATGAGGCCGTGGACCGGGATCTCGCGCGCGAGCAGCTCGGCCGCGCACGCGCGCACGGACGCGAGATCTCCGAGATCGAGGTGGACGTACTCGACCTGGGCGCCGGGTGCATCGCGACGGATCTCGTCGATCACCGCATCGGTCTTGGTCTGGTTGCGGCAGGCGAGGATGACGTGCGCGCCGCGCGCGGCGAGCTCCCGGGCGGTGATCTTGCCGATCCCCGTGTTGGCGCCGGTGACGATGAACGTCTTGTTCGCGAGCTCCCGCGCGTCGAGCGCGGGCTTCAGTTCAGTGGATGGACCCATGGGGGCGGCAACATGGGGACGGATCGGCGCGGGTCAAGAAACGTGAGGTGGCTTGCGCCGGTTTCCGTCGTGATGGCCCTATGTTACGCCGTACCAGCCCCTGCGCACTCCGCCGTTGACCGCCGCGATGCGACTGAGCTACCCGGTCGGCATCGTATGCGCATGCAACGTGTTCTCGGTTTCCTGATGGTCGTCGGGGTGGTGCTCGGGCACGCGCCGGCGTGGGCAGATGACGATGACGAGGGCGCGGCGCCCGCCGCGGCAGCGGCAGATGACGACGGTCCCGCGGCGGCCCCGGCGGCCCCGGACGACGAC
>JALZOI010001004.1 GCA_030857245.1 Myxococcota bacterium | reverse complement strand
AGCGTGGAGACGTGGAACGTGCGGTTCACGCGGCCGAGCACCTCGACGACGCTGGGGTCCGCCGCCGCGAAGCCGATGCGCAGCCCGGCGAGCCCGTAGATCTTCGAGAACGTGCGGAGCACGATGACGCGGCGATCCGCGCGCAGGAAGCCGAGCCCATCGGCGTGGTCGATCTCGGGCCACGCCGCCGCGTACTCCGCGTACGCCTCGTCGATGACGAGCAGCGCGCGGGCGGGCAGCGCGGCGAGGATCCGCTGCATGCCGGCGCGCGTGATCACGGTGCCGGTCGGGTTGTTCGGCGTGCCGAGCACGACGAGCTTCGTGCGCGGCGTGATCGCCGCGATCAGCGCGTCGACGTCGCACGCGAGCGCGGGCGTGGCCCTCGCGGCGACGAACGTGCGGCCCGCGACCTGCGCCGACAGCCGGTACGACAGGAACCCGAGCTCGTGCGACAGCACCTCGTCGGTCGGCTCGCAGGTCGCGAGCACGAGCTGGTAGAGGAGATCGTTCGAGCCGTTGCCGAGCGCGAGCTGGCCCAGCTCGAGGTCGTACCGGGTGGCGAGCGCGCGGCGCAGCGCGAACCCGCCGGCATCCGGATAGAGGTGCAGCTGCGACAGCGCGCCCGGCAGCGCGGCGAGCGCCTTCGGTGACGGCCCGAGCGGGTTCTCGTTCGACGCCACCTTGATCGCCCCCGAGATCCCGAGCTCGCGCTCCAGCTCCTCGATCGGCTTGCCGGGCTGGTAGGCGTCGAGGTGCTGGACGTGGGGTGGGACGAAGGCTTCGGGCACGGCGCTGGCAACCTACAACGGCAAGGCGCGGAGCGGAATGCCCGTCCGCCGGGGACGGTCTATAGTGGGTCACCCCATGCGCCGTGCCGTCCGCTGGTCCACCCTCGCCGCCTGTGCGGCGATCTTGCTGGTCCCCGCGATCGCGCTCGCCGGCGGCGATGGCGAGTTCTCGGACTACGAGCAGCGCGGCTGGGGCTGGATGTACCTCGCCTCGTTCGGCTTCGGGTTCCTGACCTCGCTGACCCCGTGCGTCTACCCGATGATCCCGATCACCCTCGCGATCTTCGGCGCGCGCGGCGCGGACGTCTCGAAGCGGCGCGCTGTCCTGCTCGCGACCGCGTACGTCGTCGGCATGGGCGTCACCTACGCCGTCCTCGGCGTCACCGTCGCGCTGCTCGCCGGAGCCTCGGGGTTCGGCACCCAGCTCGGCCACCCCGCCGTCGTGCTCCCGCTCGTCGCGGTGTTCCTCGCCCTCGCCGCGTCGATGTTTGGCGCGTTCGAGCTCAACCTGCCCTCGGGGATCCAGGCCAAGCTCAACCAGATCGGCGGCAAGGGCTTCGGTGGCGCGTTCGCGATGGGGCTCGTCGGCGGGCTGATCGCCGCGCCGTGCACCGGCCCGTTCCTCGCCGGCCTGCTCGCCTACGTGTCGACCACCGGCAGCGTCGTCGGCGGTGGCTCGCTGCTGTTCGTCTACGCGATCGGCATGGGCGTGCTGTTCTGGGTGCTCGCGGCGTTCGCGATGTCGCTGCCGAAGAGCGGCGCGTGGATGGAGAAGGTCAAGTCGATCGGCGGCATCGGTCTGCTGTGGGCCGCGCTCTACTTCCTGCGCCCGCTCGTGTCGCAGCTGCGGATGTTCGCGTCGCCCGAGATCTGGTTCTTGTTCGCGTCGATCATCGTCGTCGTGATCGGCATCGCGCTCGGCGCGATCCGGTTGTCGTTCCATGGCCCGACCTCGGAGAAGCTGCGCAAGGCCGTCGCGGTCGCGCTCGTCGTCGGTGGCGCCTATGCGGCGTGGGACTGGAAGCAGACGCCGAAGCAGCACCTGCCGTGGATCCACGGCGACGAGGTCGCCGCCTTCGAGCAGGCGCGCGCGCAGGGCAAGGGTGTCATGGTCGACTTCGCGGCGACGTGGTGCGGCCCGTGCGAGGAGCTCGAGCTGACGTTCGGCGACGACGAGGTCTACGAGGCGATCACCGGCAGCTTCGTGCCGCTCAAGTTCGACGTCACCGAGGGCACGGATCAGGACGAGGAGCGCAGGGCCCGCTACAAGGCGGGGACCCTCCCCGCCGTGATCTTCCTCGACGCCGACGGCAACCGGCTCGCGCACATCAAGAAGATGATGGCTGCCGACGAGATGCTGCGCATCGTGCGGCCCGCGGCGAAGCAGCTGCGCGCCCGGGCGCCCAC
>JALZOI010000374.1 GCA_030857245.1 Myxococcota bacterium | reverse complement strand
CCGCAGGGCACCGTGCTGTGGGCCTGCGAGCGGGCGCGATCGGCCGGCGTGCTGGCGGGGCAGCGCTACGCGCATGCGCTATCGCTGTGCCGCGAGCTGCGCGCGCGGATCGTGCCGCCGGAGCAGATCACCGCGGCGATCGAGGAGGTCCGGACCGCGCTGCACCGGTTGTCACCGCGTGTCGAGCCGGCCGACGAGCCCGGCACGTTCTGGCTCGATGGCGCGGGGCTCGAGCGGATCTTCCGCGATCTCGACGGCGTGCCGCGCGGCACCGCGTGGGGCCTGGCGATCGCGCAGGCCGCCGGCACGCTCGCGCTGCGCGGCGCGGTGGTCGTCGGGTTCTCGCGGTTCGCGACGTACGCGATCGCCCGCGCCACCCGGCGGGGCGTGACCGTGCTGCGCAGCGATGTCGACGAGCGCGCCGCCGCGAGTGCGGTGCCGCTGGCGCGGCTCGACGTCGCGCCGAAGCTGCGCGATTCGCTGCAGCGCCTTGGCGTGACCACGGTCGGCCAGCTCGTGCGGCTCCCGGGCGGCGGGATCCTCGAGCGGTTTGGCAGCGACGCGCACCGGCTGTACCAGCTCGCGGCCGGCGAGCGCTGGGATCCCCTGGTGCCCGTCGCACCGCCGGAGGCGCCCGACGAGCGCGTGCTGCTCGATGACGAGGACGATGACGTCGAGCGCCTGATCTTCGTGCTCAAGGGGCCACTCGATCGCCTGCTCGATCGGCTCGCCGACAAGGGCCGCGCGCTCACGGCGCTGCACGTCGAGCTCTCGCTCAAGCACGCCGTCGGCAAGATCGAGATCCGCTCCGACTGCATCAAGCCCGCGGCGCCCACGCTCGACGCCCGCACGCTGGTCCGGCTCGTCCACCTGCGGCTGACCGGGATGCCACCGGTCGCGCCGGTCAACGCGATCCGGTTGTGGGCCGAGGACGTCGCGGCCACCCGCGAGCAGCTCGCCCTGTTCGCCACCAAGCCGCGCCGCGATCTGCGCGCGGCCGACGAGGCGCTCGCGCGCGTCCGCGCCGAGCTCGGCGACGATGCCGTGGTCCGCGCGGTGCTGCGCGAAGGCCACCTCCCCGAGGCGAGCTTTGGCTGGGAGCGGCTCGTCCACGTCGTTCCCGCGCAGCCGGTACCGAAGCTGGTGCGCCCGCTCGTGCGGCGCTTGCTCGCGCGCCCGCAGCCCTTGCCGCCCCAGGTCCGGCAGGTCCGCGACGATGGCTGGCTGCTCTCGGGCCTCGCGCACGGCGCGGTCGTGCGGATCTTCGGGCCGTACGTGGTCTCGGGCGGCTGGTGGACCCACGAGCTGCACCGCGAGTATCACTTCGCGGAGCTCAAGCGCGGCGACTGCCTGTGGGTCTATTACGATCGCAACCGGCGCCGCTGGTTCTGGCAGGGCGCGGTCGAATGAACGCGGCGCCTCGTCCAGACGTCCGCGATCCGGACAGGTACCCTGGGCCAGGTGACCACCGGCCCGCGTGCCCCCGAGCAGCTGTTCGATCAGAAAGCCGTCGTCACCACGTACGCGGCGCGCCGCTACATCACGCCCGCCGAGGTCCGCGTCATCGCGGAGTGCTGGCCGCTGATCCGCGGTGGCCGCGTGCTCGACATCGGCATCGGCGCCGGCCGCACGATCCCGTACCTCGCGCCGTACGCGGCGCACTATGTCGGCATCGACTTCATGCCGAACATGGTGAACGAGGCGCGCCGCCAGCATCCCGGCCGAGACCTCCGGCACGCCGATGCGCGCGCCCTGCCGTTCGGTGATGGCGAGCTCGACTTCGTGCTGTTCAGCTTCAACGGCCTCGACAGCCTCGCACCCGTGGATCGTCCCCGGGTCCTCTCGGAGGTCCGCCGTGTGCTCCGCCCCGGCGGGAGCTTCGCGTACTCGTCGCACAACCTCGCGTCGCGCACGTCGACGCGTTCGGCGTTCCGGCCCGAGCTCCCGCGCCTGTCGCGGTCGCCGATCCGCAGCGCCGTGCAGGTGGCACGCGGAGCCGCCGCAGCCGTCCGCGGCTATCGCAACTACCGCCTGAACGCGTCGCTGGAGCGGGTCGGCGACGGGATCTCGTTCATCATGGATGGCGCGCACGATTACAGCTACGTCGTGTGCTACGTCACGCAGGCCCACGAGCTGCAGGCGCTCGCCGCGGCGGGTTTTGACGTCCGCTTGGTCATCGAACCCGATGGCACCGTCGCACCGCCCGAGACCCGGGCGCGCGACTTCTACTTCATCGCCGACCGTCGCTGAGTTTCCTTGAACCTGGGCGCCACCTGGGGCGTCATCCCCCGATGTCGGAACCGGTACGGGCGAGCCGCGCGGCGGTCATCGCGGGGTTACTCGTCGCGCTGTACGTCGTCCTCACGTTCCTGCTCAGGACGGTGCCCGACGGGCTCGTCTCGCTGCTCGGCGGCCCCGACGGTGGCGTCGAGCGGATCGGCGGCCTCCGCGTGTCCTATCGCCCGGCGCCCGGCTCCGAGCAAGCGCTCGAGCACTACCTCGCATCGCGCGCGAACGTGCAGCGCCAGGGCGGCGTGCTGCTCCTCGAGCTCCCCGGGCTCGCCGAGGACATGGTGCCCGACGTCGTCGACCTGCTGGTCGCCGGCGGCCTGCAGATGAAGGAGGTCGTCGAGACCGACTACGCGCAGGCGATCGGCGAGACCGCCGACGTCAAGCTCGACGTCGATCAGTGGCAGTCCGAGGACCGCAGCATCCACACCAGCGCGTACCTCGCTGCCCACGACGCCGCGGCCATCGATCACGCGCTCGACGCAGCCGAGGCCCGTGGCTGGCGCTTGCCCGCCGGACTCGAGCTGGCGTTCGAGCGGGTCGAGCCACATCCCGGCGCCCAGGATCCGCGGCCGTTCTGGCGCTCCTACGCGCTCGCGTCCGAGGTCCTGATCGACGGCACGATGATCGCCAGCGCCGTCGGTGCGTACGACCCGAACACGAACCGCCCGATCGTGCTCCTCGACTTCACCGGCGCGGGCGCCGAGCGGTTCTGCACGATCACCGAGCGGCTCGCCGGCAAGAAGCTCGCGACGCTGCTCGGCGGTCAGATCCGATCGGCGCCGATCATCATGGGCCCGATCTGCGGAGGCCGCGCGTCGATCACGATGGGCGGCGCCGACCCGGCGATGCAGGAGCGCGAGCGCGATGCGTTGATCGCGGTGCTCCAGCAGGGCGCGTTGCCGCCCGGTGGCGTGATCGAGCAGCAGACCTGGACGCCGGCGGCCGATGTCTCGCAGCAGGAGTGGGCGGGTCGGCTGTTGCTCGGCGCGCTCGCCGGCGGCCTGTTCGGGCTGCTCGTGTTCGCCGCGCTGCGGTTCGCCCGTCCGGTGACCCCACCGATCGGCGCCCCGGCGGTCGCCGGCTCGGGGGGTGCCGGGCGGTTCCCGGTGCGGCGCTTGCTCGTCACGTTGCTCGCGCCGCTCGCGCTCGTGATCGGCGCGTACGTCGAACTGCCGGGCATCGATACCGTCGAGCTCGCGCACATCCTCGGTCGCGAACCCGGCGTCGAGACCAGCGCGTTCGCGCTCGGCATCACCCCGATCCTCACCGCCTTCTTCCTCGTCGAGCTCGTCGCGCTCGCGGTGCCGCGGCTGCGCTGGCGCCGCCACGACCCGCTCGGCCGCGTGCGGCTCGGGCAGGCGGTCGCCATCGTCGGCATCGCCTGCGCGATCGTGCAGGGCTACTTCGCGGCGGCGTCCTTCGAAGGCATCGGCCGGATGGGGATGTTCGGCGGCACGTTCACGGGCGTCGACGGCCTCGGCGGCTTCGCCGGTGGCGGTGGCGGCGGCGGTCTCGTCGAGCCTGGCTGGTCGTTCCGGCTGCTCGTGATCGGCTCGCTGGTCTCCGGCACGCTGATCCTCACCGTCCTCGCCGGGATGATCCGCGAGCACGGCCTCGGCAACGGCTACGCGGCGCTGATCGCGAGCGGCTTCCTGATCTCCGTCGTCGGGCCTCACGTGGGGCCGCCCGCGGAGGTGCTCGCGCAGCTCACGCGGGGCTCCGCGCTCGGCGTCCTCACGCTGCTCCTGGTCGCGATGGGCACGGCCTGCGTGCTGCGCTGGCGGATCGCGAGCGGCAGCATCACCCTCCGGATGCCGAGCTCGGGGGACGCGCCGCTGCTCGACCTCGCCTCGCTGCTCGCTCTCGGCGTCGCGTTCTTCGCGCTGGTCACCAGCGCTGGCGTCGACGAGGTGCTGGGCCGCATCACCGAGCTGCGGATCAGCACCCCGATCCGGCTCGGCGGCGTGCTCCTCGCGATCCCGCTGTGGGCGTGGCTGTTCGCGCGGCCGGCGGTGGTCGCGCGTGTCGCGCTCCAGGCCGGGCTCGAGGTGCCGACCCGCGCGGCCTGGCTGCGGGCCACCGCGATCTCGGCGCTGCTGCTCGTCACCGTCACCGCGCTCGGCATCGCCACGCGCCTGACGGACGGGCCGGCGACGTGGTTCGTCGATGCGGCCGCGATGATGGTGGTCACCGCCGCCGTGCTCGACATCGGGGCGGACGCCCGCGCGCACCGGCGCAAGGTCGTGGTCGCGGGGATCGTCCACCAGGTCCAGTACCTCGGCGTCGTCGAGCGCGTCCTGCGCGAGGCGGGGATCCCGTTCCACCTGCACGCCAGCTACGTCCGCTCGCTGTTCGCCTTCTTCGGGCCCTGGGCGCCCGTCATCGTGCTCGTCCCCGACGAGCTCGGCGACGCGGCGCGCGCGAAGCTCGACGACGTGCTGCGGGTCGCGCGGGCGACGGTGCCGACCGCGCGCGTGCTCGGCCCGGAGCGGGACGTCGCGTAGCCCGGGGCCTCGACCGACTCACAGCGCGAGGTCGCGGAGGCGGACGACCCGGCCGCCACGCTTCACCAGCCACACCCGGCCGCCGCTGCGCGGCTCCTTCGCTCCGGGGGGGCCGGCGGTGGCGAACGCGATGAGCTCGTCACCCGCGACGAGGCCGGCAGCCTCTCCCGCCGCCATCACGACGGGCGGGGTCTTGGTGCGGTCGACGCGCGTGATCGTGCGCGAGCAGCGCTCTCGGTAGACGACCGTGCCGTCGTTGCGAACGCGATCGACGCGGTTGGTCTCGACGCAGCTATCGTGGTCGTCGTCGACCCACGTGCGCACCGTGTCCTGGAACCGGACCCGCGCGTGCGCGCCGCGCCGATCGACGCCGGCGACCTTGCCCTTGACCTCGACCGCCGCGCCCGGGATCAGCGCCTGCCAGGCGACCTCGAAGGCGCGCTCCCAGCGGTAGACGTAGCGGCCGTCACCGAAGTCGAGCACCGAGCCCGCGGCCGCGGAGCGCGCAGCGTCGGCATCGACGCCCTGGCGACGGGCACTCTCGACACGCTCGCGACGGGTGATCGCCTCGCCGAGCGCCGTGCTCTGGCGCAGCGCGATCTCCTGGGCCGCGCTCGGGGCCTGCTCGGCGCTGAGCAGTCGGGTCTCGACGGTCGCAGCGGCGGCGTCGCCCCGCGAGACGTGGGACCAGAACAGCTGCTGCGTGATCGCGGCGAAGATCGTCGACCGCGTGCAATCCTGCTTGCAGCTCGCGTGATAGGCGAGGCGGAGCTTCGTCAGCCGGGCGACCGTGTCGTCGGAGACCGCCTGCGTGCCGGCGGCGCGCTCCGCCTGGATGCGATCGATCAGCACCGCGAGCTCGCGGACCACCTTCGCACTCCGCGCGTGCTCGGCGGCGCGCCGCTCGAAGATCTCGATCGGGAGGTCGACGAACAGCGCCCGGGCCTCGGCTGACAGCGTGCTCGTCATCGCGATCACGCCGGCCCGCGCGTGCCCGAGCAGCTCGAGGTACGCGTGCTGTGCGGCCCCATCGAGCGGCAGGGCGGCGAGCCGCCTGCCGACCTCGGCCGGATCGACCCGGTCGGCGTACCACCGCATCATGCCCGCCTGGTAGAGCTGCCAGACGTCGGTGCGCGCCGCCGCGAGCTCGCCGCGCTCCACGTGCGCGTCACGGAGCTGCTCCTGGTGAGCCCGCGAGCGCGGGACGTGCGGCGCGTCGAGGCAGGACTCTGCCGCGAGGCACTGCACGAGCATCATCGACGCCGTGAGGTGATCGAAGAACAGCTCGTCGAACCGGAAGTGCTGGGTGACCCACGTGTTGCGCCCGGGCTCGTCGTGATCAGCCATGATCCGCTCGACGCAGATCAGCCGCAGGATCTGATCGGCCGGATCGTGCGCCAGGTTCGGCTGCTTGCCGAGGGTGGGCTCGGCGTCGCCGTCGCTCGCGCGGTGGTTCGACGGCGCCTCGATCCGGACGCACGCGGGGCCCCAGTACGGCCCGACCCGGTGGATGCTGCCGCCGACCTGCGCGTAGTGGACACCCTCGTTGGGCGAGCTGCCGGAGGGGCCCTGCAGGCGCGCGGCGAGGGCGACGCAGCCGGTGAGGACGGGGAGCAAGGTGACGAACGCGAGCCGCATGCCAGGAGGACGCAGCGAGCACGCCGACCGTCTCACCGCGACGCGATCGCCCGCTCAGGACGCCGGGATCACGACGAGCCGGTGCTGTGGAGCAGGCGGGGCAGGGTCGAGTACAGCGTCGACGCGACGAGCCGCATCAGCTCGCGGAGCTCGGTCTGCGAGATCGCGAGGGTCGCCACCAGCCGCTGCTGGGTGCCGCCGACGAGCGAGGTCCGCGCGTCGGCGAGCCAGCGCGCCACGGTGGCACGCGAGACCGCGTAGAACGTGGCGATCTCCTCGAGCGTGAGGTGATCGATGATCTGCAGCCGCAGCAGCGTGCGCGAGCGGCGCGGCAGCTCGGCGAGCGTGTCGGCGAAGGCGCGCTTGAACTCGGCGCGATAGCTGTGCTTGAGGAATGCGAGCGCCTGGTCGTCGGTGTCGTCGGCGATCGCGGCCAGCGCGTCGTCGTCGATCGGGCTCTCCTGCTTGCGCCGGCTCATGCTGATCGCGGTCCGCACGGCCGCCACCCGCAGCCACGCGTGGAGCGCGCCGTGGCCACCGAACGCGGCGAGCTTCGCGGTGGCGCCGTCACCCGGCACCAGCAGCTTGAGCAGCAGCTCCTGGACGACATCCTCGGCGGCCGGCGCGCCGGCCCCGAGCTTCGCGACCGCCCGCGTGGTCTCGGCGCGGGTCAGCCGCTCGAAGGCCGCGAGCGCCGCGCGATCACCGGCGAGCACCGCGACGACGAGGTAGAGGTCCGGCAGCGCGAGCCGCGCGACGGCCTCGCCGAGCTCGG
>JALZOI010001003.1 GCA_030857245.1 Myxococcota bacterium | reverse complement strand
GTGCTGCGGCGCGGCCTCGATCCCGATCCGCTCCGGCGATGGCCGAGCATGGACGCGCTCGTCGCGCGGCTGCCGGCGAAGTCCCGCCGGGGCCTCGCGATCGGCGCGCTGGTCACCGCCCTCGTGATCGCGCTGGTGATCTCGATCGCGGCCGGCCGCGCGCGCCAGCCCGAGGCTGCCCGCGCCATGCCCGTCGGCGATGCCGTCGCCGCGCCGGTGGCCACGATCGGCGCCGATCCGCGGATCGCGTCGCTGCGGCGCTTCAGCGACGGCCACGTCGTCGCGTCGCAGGCGGCGATCGGCGGCCTGATCGCCGAGCTGCGAGCGGGACGCACCGCGCGGCTGGTGCCGTCGACCGATCGCGGCGTGGCGGCGGGGTTCAAGCTCTACGCGATCAAGCCGGGTTCGTTCCTCGACGCCATCGGGTTCGCGAACGGCGATCTGCTCGTCGGGCTCGCCGGCAAGCCGACGACCACCGTCGACGAGCTCGCGCGCGCGCTCGAGCCGCTCCACCACGGGATGCGCGAGCTGCCCTTCGAGCTCCGCCGCGGCAGCACGCCGGCGACGATCATCGTGCAGGTCCGCGACTGAAATCCTCCACCATCGCGCCATACTGCCGGCCATGGACTACGAGCAGCTCGGCGCGTTCTACCTCGGGATCGAGCTCGATCCCGCGACCCGCGAGCCCGGCGAGGCCGTGCTCTACGACTCGCGCGACCTGACGACCCACGCGGTCTGCGTCGGCATGACGGGCAGCGGCAAGACGGGCCTCTGCCTCGCGCTCATCGAGGAGGCGCTGATCGACGGCGTCCCGGTGATCGCGATCGATCCGAAGGGCGACCTCGGCAACCTCGCGCTGACGTTCCCTGATCTCGCGCCCGGCGACTTCGAGCCGTGGGTCGATGCGAGCGCGGCCCAGCGCGATGGCCTCACGGTGCCCGAGCTCGCGGCGAAGACGGCGGCGCGGTGGCGGGATGGGCTCGCGGCGTCGGGGCAGGGGCCCGAGCGGATCGCGCGGCTGCGCGCGGCGGGCGAGGTCACGATCTACACGCCCGGCAGCGAGACCGGCGTCCCGCTGTCGGTGCTCAAGTCGTTCCGCGCGCCGGCGGCCGAGCTCGTCGAGGACAGCGAGACGTGGCGCGATCGCATCGAGGCGGCGGCGAGCGGGTTGCTCGCGCTCGTCGGGATCGTGGCCGATCCGCTGCGCAGCCGCGAGCACGTGCTGGTCTCGCAGCTGCTCGACGCGGCGTGGCGGCAGGGCAAGGACCTCGAGCTCGCCGCGTTGATCCAGAGCGTCGTCAAGCCGCCGTTCGCGCAGGTCGGCGCGTTCGACCTCGAGACGTTCTTCCCGGCGAGGGATCGCACCGAGCTCGCCCTCGCGCTCAACACGCTCGTCGCCTCGCCGAGCTTCGCCGCGTGGACGAAGGGCGAGCCGCTCGACATCCCGCGGCTGCTCTACACGCCGGAAGGCAAGCCGCGCGTCGCGGTGCTCTCGATCGCGCACCTCGGCGACGCCGAGCGGATGTTCTTCGTCACGCTGCTGCTGCAGGAGGTCGTCGCGTGGATGCGCGGCCAGGCGGGCACGTCGAGCCTGCGCGCCATCGTGTTCATGGACGAGGTCGCGGGCTACCTGCCGCCGACGGCGATGCCGCCGTCGAAGAAGCCGATGCTGACGCTGCTCAAGCAGGCGCGTGCCTACGGCGTCGGCATGGTGCTCGCGACGCAGAACCCGGTCGACGTCGACTACAAGGCGCTGTCGAACGCGGGGACGTGGTTCCTCGGGCGGCTGCAGACGGAGCGCGACAAGGCGCGCGTCATCGAGGGGCTCGAGGGCGCGAGCGCGGCGGCGGGCAAGACCTTCGACAAGGCGGCGATGGAGGCGACGCTCGCCGGGCTGTCGACCCGCGTGTTCGTGATGAACAACGTGCACGATGATCACCCGATCGTGTTCACGACGCGGTTCGTGATGAGCTACCTCGCAGGGCCGCTGACCCGCGCGCAGCTCGGCCGGCTCGCGAAGCCCGGGCGCGCGGCGGGATCGGGATCGGGATCGGGATCGGGATCGGGATCGGGAACGGGATCGGGATCGGGATCGGGATCGGGCGGCGGCACGCGCCCGGTCGCGCCCGGCGGCCTCCCCGAGCTGTTCGCGCCCGGCGCCACGACGCTCGCGCCGGCGCTGCTCGGCATCGTCAAGGCTC
>JALZOI010001002.1 GCA_030857245.1 Myxococcota bacterium | reverse complement strand
CGCCGAGTTCGTCGGAGACGACACGCTGCTCACCGGCCACATGGCCGAGCGGTCGTGGCAGTGGATCGAGCTCGATACGGGCAAGCGCACGGCGATCGATCTCGCGACGTTCGGTCCGATCATGGGCATCGACATCGACGCGGGCGGCCGCGTGATCGTCCAGGAGATGGGGCCTCGCGGCTCACGCGTGCACCTACTCCGGCGCGGAGACCCGAAGGCGCGGCTGCTCGTCGAAGGCAACGGCGCGTGGGGCTTGCTCGTGCACGGCAACGCCGTCGCATACACGAGCGGCGACGGGCGCGTGATGGCGTTCATCGACGACGGCGCACCGCGCGAGGTGGCGAAGGTCGCCGGTGTCCCCGACGGCGGCGCGGCGCTCGGCCATCACAAGCTCGCGGTGCACACGAGTGAAGGCGAGCTGCTGCGCATCGATGTCGGCACGGGCGCGATCGAGCGCACCACGATCGGGCTCGGCACGGGATCGATCGTCGCGGGTGATCCGGCAACCGGGCGCGTCGTCGTCGCCGAGGACACGCGATTACTGATGTGGGACGGCGTCGTCACGCAGATCGCCAACTTCGACAAGCCGATCAACGCGCTCGTGATCGTGGAAGGAGGCGCGGCGGTCAGCTTGCGCGACAACGAGATGTTTCTCGTCGAGCTGAGGCCGAACACGCAGCCGGTGCGCATGTTCCCGCCGGGTCGCATCGGTGCGCGGCCTTCCCTCGACGGCCGCATGTTCGTCTCGATCGGCAACGCGGAGCAGATCAACGTGCTCGAGCTGCCGCAGCGCACGCGCTGGACGGTGCCGCAGTACTACCAGTGGTTCGGCGGCGGCGGCATCCGGGTCTCGCCGACCAAGCGCCGCGTGCTGATGCACGCGCGGCAGTCGCTCGTCGTGTGGAGCTTGCCGCTCGCGCCGGCGCAGGACTTCTCGCAGTGGCTCGAGGAGCAGACGAACGCGACGGTCGACGTCGACGGCGAGCTACTCTGGCCCTGGCAAGCACCGAATCCAAAGTAATCTGCCTCGGTGCCGCGCCCAGCCCCGACCGCCACCCATGGCATCTCGGTGGCGCTGCTGCGTCCGTTTGCGGAGCTGCTCGGGAGGCTCGATGTCGAACCGGCGGCGTTTCTGTCGAAGCTCGGCGTCGACGACGACATGACGCCCGAGACGTATATCGCGGCCGATCTCGTCGACACGTGCCTCGCGGAGATCGCGGCGAAGCGCAACGATCCGGCGTTCGCGCTCACGCTCGCGCGGACCTCGGCCGTGCGCCCACTCGGACTGTTCGGCCACATGGTGTGGACGAGCGGGACGGTGCGCGATGCGGTGACGCGCGCGGCGCGGTTCTACGCGATGGTGACGCGGCGAACGACGCTGACGCTCGAGGAGCCGGGTGACGGCATCGCGACGCTCTCCCAGCAGCCCGCTGTTCCGGGTGCGGCGCGCGGGCGCATCCTGACGGAGTTTCCGTTCGCTTCGTTCGCGCTGCGCGCACGCGAGGCGACGAGTGGCCGGCTCGCGCTGCGCGCCGCGCGGTTCACCCATGCGGGCGTGTCGACGCCGGCGTATCGCGACGTGTTCGGCGTCGACGTCGCGTTCGGCGCGCCGCGCGACGAGCTCGAGCTCGATACCGCGCAACTCGACCTCCGGCTCGCGAGCGCGGACCCGATCACCTCGGCCGTGCTCGAGGAGAAGGTCGCGCGTCTGGCGTCGACTCAGGCGGGGCGCAGCCCGTTCATCGATCAGGTGCGGCGCGCGGCGGCGCAGATCGAGGGCACGGTGACGCTCGCCGCAATCGCGAAGCGGGTCGGGCTCAGCGAGCGCACGCTGCGGCGGCGGCTCGAGCAGGAGGGCCAGACGCTGCGCGCGATCGTCGATGACGTGCGCCGCGAGCGGGCGGATGCCCTGCTCGCCGCCGGCTCGTCGGTGAAGGAGACCGCGTTCGCCCTCGGGTTCTCCGAGCCGAGCGCGTTTTCGCGCGCGTACAAGCGGTGGACGGGCACGAGTCCGCGCGACAAGTAGCGGTCAGCTCGGTCACGTGGTTGGCCGGGGGCGGTCATCGCGTGGCAGCGCCGCGCTGGTGTCTTCTTCGCGCGATGCGAACACTGTTGCTGGTCGTCCTGGTCGCGTGCGGTGGCTCGTCACAACCGAACCAGCCCGACGCGGCGGGCGCCGTCGATGCGCCGCCGGCGGTCGGG
>JALZOI010000373.1 GCA_030857245.1 Myxococcota bacterium | reverse complement strand
TGACCCGGCTGCTCACCCGCGCGGGCAGCCTCGTGGTCGAGCCGTGGTGCGACCGGCTGCTCGACGTCGGCGTGTGCGCCACGGTGGCACTCGACGGCACGGTCACCGCGCACCCGCCCCACGGGTTGCTCGTCGACGGGCGCGGCACGTTCCTCGGGATCGACCTCGCACCGCCCGCGCTCGAGCCCGCGGAGCGCGAGCTCCTCGACGGGCTCGTCACGGCCGCGGGGGCGCGCATCGCGGAGGTCGGCTACTGCGGGCGCTTCGCGATCGACGCGTTCGCGTACCGCACCCACGCCGGTCGCCGCTTTCATCCGCTCTGCGAGATCAACGCGCGCTACTCGTTCGGCTGGATCGCCCGCGGCTTCGCGGCGCGCACCGGCGCGACCCGGCTCGGGTTCGGCGCGCCGCCCGCCGGGGCGACCGAGTTGATCACGCCCGCCGCCGACGGCGTCAGGGCGTGGCTCGCATGATCGCGAGCTTCGAGACCGGCGCGACCCGCGGCATCTGATCGCCCGAGCGGTGCAGCCGCCCGCCCTGGCCGTGGTAGCGCGGAAACGGATCCTTGGGATCGACGGCGGCCACGATGACCTCGCCCCGGCGGGTCAGGAACAGCACCGGCTCGAGACCCTCCGGCGTGGGATGCGTGAACTTGACGCTGACGCCGGCCGGCGACGAGGCCTCGACGGTGCCGGCCGGAACCGCCTCGGCGACGAGCGTCGTGACCCGCCAGGCCTTGCGATCGGCGTCGGCGAAGTCGGGGGCGCGGCCGCGCAGGGTGGCCGCGGTGATCGGCGGCCGGGTCACACCATCGACCAGCACGGCGATCTCGAGCTTGTCGGGGATCGGCACGTCCTTCGGCGGGGGCGACTCCGCCCACTGCTTGGTCCCCGCCTCCTCGCTCGCCTTCGAGCAGCCGCCGAGGACGACGGGGACGACCGCCGGCACGAGGGCCAGCACCATCGCCGTGACCAGCGCCGGACCGTGCATCCGAAAAGTGTAGCACCGGGGCGCAGCACGAACGGCAGGATCTCGCACGCCCACCCTTACAGATCCGCTCGTGATCGGGCAGGGTGACCACGATGTCGTCGCCCGAAGACAGCGTCCCCGAGCCGATTCCGGATCGGCCCGCCGACGCGACCGGCGAGATCAGCATGCTTCCGCCCGAGGAGGCCCACAAGGTCGCCGCCGAGATCCGCGCGATCGCCGAGGCGCGCGGTGACGACTCCGAGGTCGTCGACCTCATGGAGCTGCCGTCGATCCTGCCGGTCCCGCCGAGCCGGGCGGACGATGACGACGAGCTGTCGTCCGAGGACCTGCGCGACGCCTGGCCGCTGCTCGATCTCGAGGAGCGCAGCGATGGCCTCCGCGTGCTCCCGCGCGAGGACGCCGAGGAGTTCTTCATCGCGCTCTCGGCGACCGACCAGGCCGCCCTGCTCCTCCACTTCCGCGCCGGCCAGCGCCGGCAGTGGATGCGGCTGCTCGAGCCCGACGACGTCGCCGACGTGATCCAGCAGGTCGACGACGACAAGCGGCCGATCCTGCTCGCGCTCCTCGACGTGCCGACCCGCAAGGAAGTCACGGCGCTGATGGCGTACGCCGAGGACGAGGCCGGCGGCCTGATGTCGACGCGCTACGCGCGGCTGCGGCCGGGCATGACCGCGGACGAGGCGATCAGCTACCTCCGGCGCCAGGCCCGGGACAAGATCGAGACGATCTACTACGCGTACGTCGTCGATCCCGAGCAGCGCCTGCTCGGCGTGGTCTCGTTCCGCGACCTGTTCGCGGCCGATCCCAAGAACATCGTCGCCGAGATCATGGAGACCGACGTCGTCCGCGTCTCCGACGAGATGGATCAGGAGACGGTGTCGCGGATCTTCGCCGAGCACGATCTCACCGTCGTGCCCGTCATCGACGCGCAGGGCCGGATGAAGGGCATCGTGACCGTCGACGACATCGTCGATGTCGTCCAGGAAGAGGCCACGGAGGACGCGCAGAAGTTCGGTGGTATGGCCGCCCTCGAGGTCCCGTACCTGCAGTCGAGCCGCCGCGAGATGATGTGGAAGCGCGGGCTCTGGCTCGTGATCCTGCTCCTCGGATCGACGCTGACCGCGAGCGCGATGGGCGCGTTCGCCGCGCAGATCGAGCGCGAGCCGCTGCTCGCCCTGTTCATCCCGATGATCATCTCCACGGGCGGCAACTCGGGATCGCAGGCGTCGACGCTGATGATCCGCGCGATGGCGCTCGGCGAGGTCCGCGCGGCGGACTGGTGGGTCGTGCTGCGCCGCGAGCTCAGCCTGGGCATCATGCTCGGCGGCCTGCTCGGGGTCATCGCCCTGCTCCGCGTCATGATCTGGGGCGCGGCCGGCAGCTACGGCGAGCACTTCGTGTTGATCAGCCTGACGTGCGGCCTCGCGGTGATCGGCTGCGTGCTGTGCGGGACGCTCGCTGGCGCGATGCTGCCGTTCTTGCTGCGCAAGCTCGGTGCGGATCCCGCGGCGTCGTCGGCGCCGTTCGTCGCCACCCTCGTCGATGTGAGCGGCATCCTCATCTACTTCGCCGTCGCGAACCTGATCTTGACGGGAGTGCTGCTGTGATAGGGTCCCGGCGATGTTCGCCACGCGCGTCTACCACTACCGGGACCCCGCGGCGGTCATCCTCGGCCTCAAGGAGCTGCGCAAGCAGGGGCTGACGCCCCGCGGCCTGCTGTTCGTCGCGCTCGACCCGCGCGGCGAGACCAGCATCGCGGTCCCCGAAGATCTCGATGCCGTCGCGAGCATCCGGGTCGGCGACAAGCTCTCGCTCGTCCCGCCGTGGGAGGGCCGCTACTTCCACTTCGATGCCGTGCACCGGCTGCCCGGAGACACCGTGCTGTGGAATGGCGATCGCCGGCTCGGGGATACCGGCAGCGCTCCCGAGGTCGCGTGCGCGATCTCGGAGTGGCTCAAGGGCAGCTCGACGAAGAACGTGTTCCTCGGCTGCACGCCGCACGTGCCGGGCTCGTGGTGGACCGTCGATCACCTGTCGGCGGTCACCGATCTGCACGCGCTCGGGCTGCTCGACTGCGTGGTCACCAGCGGCGGCATCCTCGCCCGCAAGATCGACAGCACGAAGCTGTTCTATCTCGACTTCCAGTCGCTCGCGCAGCACGACAGCCCGAGTGATGGCTGGCAGGAGGTGTTCAGCTCGGAGCTCGGTAACATCCTGCTCGTCGAGCGCCGCGTGCTGCAGTACCGGCTCGTCATCACGTGCGAGCAGGGCCTCGTCGAGATCGACGTCTCCCACCTGCCCGACCTCGTGATCGAGACGGCGCGCGTGCCGATGCGCTCGGGGTTCGGCGTCGTGGGCCGGATCGACGGCGGCGCGTTCGCGGTGACCGCCGGGACGATCGAGCCATGGGGGCTCACGAACATGAGCCCCGCGATGCTCGTCGGGTCACCGACGGAGAGCCTGCTGGATCTGCCGAAGACGCTGCGCGCGATGAAGCTCGACGGCGACTGAGCTCGCCCCGCGAGCACACGCCCCCACCGGCGCGAGCGCGGGCTTCAGCGGCTACGGGGCGCCGGCGTTGCCCGCGAAGAACAGCAACCCGAGCAGCAGCAACAGCACGCCGGTCAGCGGCCACAGGCCGATGGCGACCGCGAGCGCGGTGCGGAGCTGCTCGGCCAGCGGGCCCGGCGCGCGCGGCGGCTCGGGCGGTGGGGCGACCAGCTGACCGGCCTTCCGGACGACGCGGGCCTGCGGGATCTCGTACGCCATGTCCGAGTATGACGTCCGGGCGCGCAGTGGGTAGCAGATCTTCTGTGCGGGACGGGCGGCGTGCGGGAGTGATCACGCTCTGCCGGGGCGTCGGGACCGGGGGTGTAAGGTCCGTCACCATGCCGGCCCTCGCGGACCTCTCCTGCGGATTTCGAAGTGCCTACCTCGATCACGATCGGCTGACCGCCCAGCTGAAGGCGTGGACCGAGGCCTACCCCGCCCTCTGCCGGTTGACGTCGATCGGCAAGACCCCCGAGGGCCGCGACATCTGGCTGCTCGCGGTCGGGCCCGACCCGGACCGGATCCGGCCGGCCGTGTGGGTCAACGGCAACCTCCACGCCGCCGAGCTGGCGGGCTCGAGCGTCGCGCTCGCGATCGCGGAGGACGTGCTGCGGCTCCACTCCGAGGCCGAGACCTTCGACCTGCCCGCGCCCGTCCTCGAGCGACTGCGCGACGTGCTGTTCTACGTCGTCCCGCGGATCTCGCCCGACGGCGCCGAGTGCGTGCTCAAGAGCGCGCGGCCGCTGCGCTCGGTCCCGCGCGATCGCCGCGTCGAGCGAGGCCAGCCGCGCTGGATCGTGGGTGACCTCGACGGCGATGGCCAGGCGTTCGCGATGCGCGTCCAGGATCCCGGCGGCGAGCTCGTCGAGGCCGCGGAGTTCCCGGGGCTGCTCGTCGAGCGCACGCTGGAGGACGAAGGGCCGTTCTACAAGCTCTACCCCGAGGGGCTGATCGAGAACTGGGACGGCAAGCGCATCCCGTCGCCGTTCTTCCTCGGCGACAACCCGATCGATCTCAACCGCAACTTCCCGTTCTCGTGGGCGCCGACGCACGAGCAGGTCGGCGCCGGCCCGTATGCCGCGAGCGAGCCCGAGTCGCGCAGCGTCGTCGAGTTCGCGACCGCGCATCCCGAGATCTTCGCGTGGCTCGATCTGCACACGTTCGGCGGCGTGCTGATCCGGCCGCTCGGGCACGCGCCCGACGCGAAGATGAACCCGGAGGACCTCGCGATCTTCCGGCAGCTCGAGACGTGGATGCTCGCCGAGACCGGCTACCCGACGGTGTCGGGCCACGAGGAGTTCCTCTACGAGCCCGACAAGCCGCTGCGCGGCGACCTCACCGAGTACGCGTACCACCAGCGCGGCTCGATGGCGTACGTGGTCGAGCTGTGGGACCTGTTCAAGCGGCTCGGCATGGAGCGCCCGCCGAAGTTCGTGCAGTACTACGAGCGGGTCTCGCGCGCCGACATCGTCAAGCTCGCGTGGTGGGACAAGGACGAGAACGAGGGCCGCACGTTCCCGCCGTGGCGCAAGTTCGAGCATCCGCAGCTCGGGCCCGTCGAGCTCGGCGGCATCGACCCGCGGATCGGGATCTGGAACCCGCCGCTCCACGAGCTCGCCACCGTGTGCGCCACGCAGGCCAACGTGTTCTTGCGCGTCGCCGCGCTCGCGCCGCGGGTCAAGGTGATCGGCGTGGATCGCCAGCACCTCGCGGGTGGCATCACGCGCGTCGAGGTCCGGATCGCGAACGACGGCTACCTCGGGACCTACGGCCTGCCGTCGGCGAAGCAGCTCGAGTGGAACGAGGAGGTCTACGCGACGGCGAAGGCTGACGGCTGCGAGCTCGTCGATCCCGGCAGCGCGCACCAGCGGCTCGGCCACCTCGACGGCTGGGGTCACGGCCTGCACACCGGCCAGAACCTGCCGGCGTATCCCGGCACGCGCGGCAACACCAACGCCGCGTGGGCGAGCTACCTCGTGCGCGGCACCGGCGCGCTCGAGCTGCGGATCGGCTGCGCGCGCACCGGCTTCATCACCACGCGCGTCGCGCTCTGATCCTCAGGTCGTGACGCCGTGCGGCCGCTCCGGCGACGTGGCCACCAGGCTCGCCTCGCGTACCCGCGCGCACTCCTGCACCGCGCGCGCGAGCAGGACCGCGAGCTCGGCGGCGAGGCCCGCCGGCACCGCGAGGTGCGCCCGCGGCGCGAACGAACCGTCGGGCTGCGTCATCGCGAGCTCGATGTGAACGGTGTGCGCGCTCACGAGCACGCGGGCGGCGTCCGCCGAGAGTGACGGGATCTCGATCGGCATCACTTCGTCTCCTCGGTCTCGCACGACGCCGTGAGGTCATCACAGGTGCCCGGCTCGTGGCCCTCGGCGGTCTCGGCGGTCTCGGGTGGCTCGTACGACTCCGGGGCGACACCCGGGCCGGCGCCGCTGCCGCCCTCGCTGTCGTTCGCCTCGCGCTCGGCGTGCGCGCGGTCCTCGGCCTTGAGGGCCTCCTTGGGCCTCGGCGTGCTCCACTGGATCGGGATGTAGCGGGGCTCCTCGCTGGTATCGGTCGAGGTCGCGGCCCCGGTCGCGAAGTCGTACTTCGACTCGAGGCCGAGCTTGCCCTTCACGAAGTCGTGCGACGCGAGCTCGACCTCGTAGAGCGTGCCCTCCTTGATCAGCGCCTGGTAGCCGATGGTGAGGCCGCCCGAGCCGGTCACCGTGAGGTCGGCGCCGTAGTCGCCGACGAGGTTGCCCTGCGCCACGCCATCCGGCGAGATCTCGAAGGTGCCCTTCGCGCCGAACTTCGTGGCGGCGGTCGCGGTCAGCTTCACGTAGGCACCCGCGTTGAGGTTCGCGAACGGCGCACCGGCATAGCCGACCACGGTCAGCTTGCCTTCGCCGGTGAGCGAGACGCCACCGCCGCCTTCGAGCGAGCCGCTGAACCCCATCGTGTCCTTGTCGTCGACGCGCGGTCCGCCAAAGTCGCGAACGCCGCCGGTCGCAGTCACGGTGGCCGTCGAGCTCAGCGTCAGCGAGCCGTCGAGGATCACCATGATACCGCCGGGGGCACCGGGTGCCTGGAACGGCCACTTCTTGCTGATCGTGCGCTTGGTCTCGCCGAGCTTGATCTCCTTGAGGTCGAGCGAGCCGTTCACGCCATCCTCGGTGCACGTGATCTTGCCGCTCTTGCCGAACAGCTGGACGTCGACCGACTGCTTGGCGACGCTCGCCTTCGTGCTGTCGGCCTTGCTCGGCTTCGGGCCGGGGACCAGCTCCGTGTTCTCGGTGCGCGCGATCTGCACGCCGCCGCCGCTGACGGAGGCGGCCTCGCCGCGCACCATCGCGCTCGCCGCGACGTCGGCCTCGCGCTCGAACGAGTCGCCGGGCTGCGAGATCGCGAGCTTGTGCTGGCGCGCCGGCGCACCACCCCGCTGCTGCACGGTGTGCGCGACCTCGTGCGCGATCAACTCCTGGCCGCCGCTCGAGTGAGGATCGTACTGGCCGCTCGCGAAGTGGATGTCGTTGCCCAGCGCGTAGGCATGCGCGCCGACCGCGCCGGCCGCCTCGTGACTGGCGGCGCCGGTGTGCACGCGGACGCCCGAGAGATCGGTGCCGAGCGAGCCCTCGAACTTCTCGCGCAGCGGGTCGGGCAGCGCCGCGCCCTGCCCCGCGCCCGCCCGCGCCACCGC
>JALZOI010000372.1 GCA_030857245.1 Myxococcota bacterium | reverse complement strand
GCGTCGAGCAGCGGCGGCAACGCCACCGCGCACGCCGGCGAGTGGTGGCGCACGCCGAACAGCCACGGCGTCGTGCAGCCGGCGAGCTCGGCGATCGCGATCACCGGATCGTCGGTCGGCTCGAGCGCGCGCTTCGGGGTCGCCATCGCCGCGCTCGCTCAGGCCTCGAGGACGCGGCGCAGCTCGTGGAGCGACTTCCACAGCCGCGCGTCGCCGTCGGCCCGCCGCTTCACCGTCGCGTCCCAGTACGCGAGCAGCTTGCCGCGATCCTTCGGCTCGTCCTTCATCACCACGCCGAGCAGGTACTCGGGGAGCAGGCGCGCGACGTCGCGATCGGACGGGAAGTACGTCGCAGCGAGCCCCATCGCGGACGCGACCGCGACCGCCTCGGCCGTCGACATCACCGACGTCGGCTTCTCGACCGGCCAGCCCTCGACGGTGCGCCCCAGCCGCAGATCGCGAAACACCGTGACGAGCGCCTCGAGCACCGCATCGTCGACGCCAAGCGGGGCCCCCGCCTCGGCGACGATCTGCTGCGCGCGCCGGCGGACCAGCTCGGTCTCGCGCGCGAGATCGCTGATCGGCGCGATCGTCTCGAAGTTGAACCGCCGCTTGAGCGCGGCCGACATCTCGGACACGCCCTTGTCGCGCAGGTTCGCGGTCGCGATCACGTTGAAGCCCCGGTGCGCGGGCTCGAGGACGCCGAGCTCCGGCACGCTGAGGCGCCGATCCGAGAGGATCGACACGAGCGCGTCCTGGACCTCGGGCAGGCACCGCGTGATCTCCTCGACCCGCGCGAGCGCGCCGCGCCGCATCGCGGTCAGCACCGGTGACGGCACCAGCGCCTCCGGATGCGGCCCCTTCGCGATCAGCAGGCTGTAGTTCCAGCCGTAGCGGAAGTGCTCCTCGGCGGTGCCGGCGGTGCCTTGCACCGTGAGCGACGAATCGCCCGAGATCGCGGCGGCGAGGAGCTCCGAGAGCAGCGACTTCGCGGTGCCGGGCTCGCCCACGAGCAGCAAGCCGCGCTCCCCCGCGAGCGTGACGACGCAGCGCTCGACGAGCCCGCGATCCCCGACGAACTTCTCCGTGATCGCGAGCGCCGCGGCGCCGGCGCGTAGCACCTCGCCCTTCGAGCCGAGGATGAACGTCACGACGGCGCGTGGCGTCAGCTTCCAGCTCGGGGGCCGCGCGCCGGCATCCCAGCTCGCGAGGAACGCGAGCTCGGCGGCATGGATCTGCTCGGGCGGCGGCGCCTGCGCGTCGATCGCCTCGGCCTTCGCGGCGGGGGGGGCCGCCTTCTTCGTCACCGCTCGGCTCATCGCTTGACCTCTTCATAGCGCGGGGCATCGCCCGCTTCGACGCGCTGCCACGCTCGCTCGAACAGCTCGTGGAACGGCGCCGTGGCGAGCACGCGGCCGAGCAGCGTCGCCGGCTCGTTGCTCTGCGGCGTCCGCGCGCCGTAGAAGGCGAGCTTCCAGGTCTCGATCGGCGGGTGCGGCGCCTTGAAGGCCTCCCAGCCGCCGGGCAGGAACATGGTGCGCTGCGCCCGCTCGCGCTTCGCCTCGAGGACGAGCTCGTGCGCCACCAGCTCCGCGGTCGCCGCCTCGAGCTGCCTGGGCTTCCAGCCATTCCACAGCACGAGGTTCTTCGCCGTCGGCCACACCAGCACGAGGTACTGGAGATACAGCGCGGCCGCGTCGCGCGACAGCCCGCGGCCGCGGGCGACGGCGTCGACCAGCTTGCTCGCGCTGACCAGCGGGTTCTGCTCCCAGCCGCCCTCCGGGACCGGCGTCTTGCCGATCCGCTCCACGATCGCCGCGAGCTCCTCGGAGCGCGCATACTCGATGGCGCGATAGGCGCTGAGCCCGTAGTGCGGGAATGCCTCGAGCAACCGCCCCAGCGTCGACTTCGCGCGCGCATCGAGGCTCGCCGGGTGCAGCCGCAACCCGAGCCGGTGCGCCCCCCGGTGCACGGCGGCGCCGGGGAACCGCCGCATCGTGGTCTCGCCGAAGCCCGCCAGCGACTCGCCACCGAGCCCGCCCAGCAGCGCATCCATCGACTTCGTCGTCGCGTCGTCGAGATAGAGGTTGTTCGACGCGAACCACAGCGCCGGGTTCGCGAGCCGCGCGAGCACCTGCGCATGCGCGCTCGCCGCCTTCGCGCGCAGCGGATGCCCGACCGGCAGCTCGGCGTAGAGGAACGGGATGTACGTGACCGCCGTCTGCAGGGCGGCGAGGTCGAACGCCGGCGGTGGTGACTCCAGCACGGGCTGCCCGACGAGCGGCGCCGCGGCGGCGACGCGGGCCACGTCACCGTCGGCCTCGAACGCCCAGGAGCCGTCGACCGCGAGCTGCGGCGCGGTCTCGGCCATCCCGATCATCGCGAGCGCCGCGGTCGGGGCGATCGGCGTGCGGAGCTCGCGATCCGCATCGGCGATCAGCTCCTCGGGGATCTCGACGCGCACGCCATACTTCGCCGTCCAGGCCGCGCCGAGCACCTCCGCCGCGCTGCCGTCGAGCAGGGCCGCGAGCCCCGCGCGTCCGGCGCGGTCGAACAGCGCGAGCCGGTCGGCCGCCTCGAGTGGGCGGAACGAGTCCCGCGCGACCTCCGCCTGCTTCGCCTTGAGGCCGAGCTCCTCGCGCAGCGCCTTCGGCAGGAAGTTCGCGTCGTGCGTGAACCCGTTCGGCGTGCCGGCCCACAGGTACACCGCCTCCGACGGGGTCAGGCCGGTCGCCGCGGCGAGCCGCGCCGCGGCCTCGGGCGACCAGGACGTGTGGCCGGCGGCGACGGCAGCGGCGATCGCGGAGGCCTCGATCGCGCTCGGGCTGGCGTCGCCGGTGAGCTCGTGGTGGCTGATCCACCCGGGGAGCGCCTTGAACACGCCATCGGGCGCGTACTCGAGCACGCGGATCTGCTGCTTCGTGTAGCGCTCCTTCCGGAGCGCGTACGCGTTGCCGGCGCTCCACCGCACCTCGAAGTCGTGGGCAAAGCCGTCGTCGCCGTCGTCACCGTCGAGCTCGGTGCGCGGCTGGTCCGCGGCGAACGTGCGCAGCCGGGCCGCCGGCGGCAACGACCGGACGAGGTGCGCGAGCAGCTCGGCGAGCGCCTCGCGATGCTCGGCCGGCGTGCCGATCGCGAGCGCGAGCGTCGTCAGGCCGTGCGGTCGGACGGCGAAGTCGAGCCAGTCGATCGAGCTCTCGGGGCCGGGTCCGCACGCGCGATCGCTGCGATCGTCGCTCGCGAACAGCTCGCCGGTGCGCTCGATCTGCCCCCACGCGCGGCCACCGGAGCGGCGCGACCTCAGCAAGCCCCACAGCCCACCGAGCAACACCTCGTCGCCGTGCCCGCCGACGCTCGTCGGCCGGGCCGCCTGGGTCGGCGCGCGATCGGCCACCAGGCGGTCGCGCTCGAGCTGGAGCTCGGCCGCCATCACGACGAGCCCGGTGATGCCGCGCCGCAGCCGCGGATGGGTGATCGCCGGCAGCACGTCGCCGGTGATGTCGGTCGGCTCGGGATGAGCGATGCCGGGGGGGGTCGTCGTCTGCACCGGCACCGCGGCGATCAGCGCCCGCGCATCGGCATCGGTCACGGCATGCAGCCGCGCGCTCCCCGCCTCGTCGCGCGGCGTCATCAGGTGCCAGAACGTGGGCGGCAGCGCCGCGACCTGGCCGCGGAGGTAGCGGTCGTCCTTGCCGCCGATCACCGAGCCGCGCAGGCTGCCGTCGGGCGCGACGATCGTCGTCGTGATGCCCTCGCGCCACGCCGACTGCTCGAGCAGCGGCCGCGGCTCCCCGCCGCCGGGCAGCCGGATCAGCGCCGTCGCGGCGAGCCCGGCGGGGCACCGCAGCCTCGTGCCGTCGATCATCTCGAGCTCGCGCTCGGACGACGCCTCGTCGCGCGGGTCGGGATGGCGCGTCCGCACGCGGACGCCGACGAAGCCGTCCACGACCCCGAAGGGCGACGTCGGCAGCGGCGCCGGCAGGTAGTACGAGCTCGTGGTGTCGATCGTCCAGTCCGCTTCGATGCCGCGCTCGATGAAGGCCGGCCAGCTGAACCGGCCGGCCTCGCCGGTCGCGCTGATCTCGCGCCACCGGTGCTTGTCGTTCGCCCACTCCGTGATCCACGCGGTGGCGCCATCGAACGCCGAGATCCGCGTGCCGAGCGAGAGCTTGCGCTCGCCGGGCCGCATCGGCGTGTCGCTCTCGAGCCAGGCCCCGTCGGGGAGCACCGCGACCCGCGGCACGATGGTCGTCACGTTCCACGTGCTGACCTCGCTCTCGAACACGTCGTGCGGTGCGCCGCTCCAGTACGCGCGCGACTTGTAGCCCTCCTTGAGGACGACCAGGAACTGGCCGCCGATGAACCGCGCCGTCACGAGCTCGTGCTTTGGCGGGATCACGAGGTCGTGGATGGCGAGGCGCCCGGCTGCACCGATCGCGATCGCGCGCGTCTTGGTCGCGACGACGAGGGCCGGCGGGCCACCGTGCAGCGACAGCTCGGCCTTGCCATCGGGGTCGAGCTCGGCCGCGACCTCCTCGAGCACCGGCCAGCCGAGCTCGTCGATGATGCCGACCTGCAGCGTGCGCGCGAGCGCCGCCGCCAGGTCGACCCCGGCGAACCGGGTGTGCAGATCCGGGAGCTCGGCGAACGTCTCGGCCTTGACCGTGGCGGTCAGCAACGTCATCGCCTCGACGAGCGCCGGGATGCCGCCGCGCTCCATCTTGTCGATCAGCTTCGTCAGCCACGAGCGCTTCGCGGCGAGGAAGCCGGCCTTGCCGCGCGACATCGTGTCGAACGGCTCACCGCCGATCTCCTTGCCGACCGACAGCTCGACGAGCGGCCCGATCTCGGGGTGCGCGGCGGAGCGGACGGGATCCCGGCCGCGCTCGGGCTCGGTTGCGTGCTTCGCCCACTCCTCGACGTCGAGCCGCGCGTACGGCGTCGGTGCCTTGACGGGCACGCCGAGCTCGAGCGCGAGCTCGCAGAGGTCCAGATCGACGTTGCCGTGACGGCCCGCGCACGTGATCGCGACGCCGTCGCGGACGAGCAGCGGCGCCATCCGGCGGAGCAGCGTGAACGGTCGCTCGGACAGCGTCGGGTTCTTGTAGCTCCGCGCGAGGTGCTGCGTGAGCTTGTCGAACCACGCGGCGCGCCCGCCACTCGGCTCGGCCTCGGAGGGGGCGCCGTCGGCGACGAGCGCCTCGATCGCGCCGGTCGACTCGAGCAGGTCGAGCCAGGTGTCGTCGAGGTCAGCGTTGTAGGTGGTCCCCGTCGGGAACAGGTTGAGCAGCGCGCCGCGCGCGACCCCGCTCGCCGTGCCGAGCGCCGCGATCGGCTCGGCGTACGCGCGCCAGAACTCGCCGGCCGCCTTGCCGAGCGCGGGCGACTCGATGATCTCGGCGATCAGCGCGGCGTCCTCGCGATCCGGATCGAGCTTCGCCACCTTCGCGAGCCGGCGCAGCTCCTTCGCCATGCCCGACCACGGCGGCATCCCGCCGAGCGTGCGCTGCAGGCAGAGCTGCCGGAAGTGCGCGTAGGCCACCGCGGGCTCGTGGTGCTCGCCGAGCTCCTTCGCGTACTGCGCGAGCGCCTTCGTGGTCACCGCGCCGGCGAGCGCGAACTCGAGGAAGCCATGCACGCGATGGTCCTCGTCGACGTCGAGCGCGTGCACCGCCTCGGCCTCGCGCGCTTTCCCGAACATCGCCGCCGCGTACGTCGGCGCGCCGTGCTCGATGAAGACGCGCCCGGCCTCCTCGTAGAACGCCGGCAGGAAGTGCGGCACGCTCTTCCCGAGCTTCGCGGCGATCGCGTCGATCCCCTCCTTCGCGTGGCCGGGCTTGGACTTCGCCTTGCGCGCGTGCTGCTTGAACTCCTTGACGACATCGAGGGCGTAGCGCGCGTTCTTCGGATCGTGGACGAGCGCCCAGCCCGGGAAGCCGAGGGGCCGCTTGCGCTCCTTGCCGACCTCGCCGCGGTCGTGCCCCGATCCGAAGCCGAGCGTCGCCATCTCGAGGTCATCGCCGGCGACGACGCTCTGCGCGGTCAGCCGGATCACGATGCGCCCGGGCAGCACGGCGTGGCCGTACGCGCGCGCGACGACGGTGTCGACGGCGTCGTCCGCGCCGAGCTTCGCCGTCACCGGGACGATCCCGCCGGCCTTCAGGATCGCGGTGACGTCGCTCACGACTCCTCCTGCTTGTCGACCACGCGCCCCGCATAGATGGCGGACGCCATCCGCATGCCCTCGCTGAACGCGACGGGCCCGACCTCGCCGAGGGCGAGGCCACGCTCGCGCCCGTCGACCCACGACAGTTGCCCGGTGAACGTCTCGGCGTCGGGGCTGTCGGCGCCGATCCAGTAGCGCGCCTCGCTGACCGCGCCGGCATCCCAGGTCTGGCACGTCGCGAAGCCGCCGCGCACCTTGTAGCCGAGCGCGCGCGCCTTGCCGATCGCGTGCATCAGCATCGCGAACTTGCCGTCCTCGAAGGTGTCGATCGAGGTGCCGGCGGCGAGCTCACGGGGCTTCGGATGGGTCTCGCGGTGGAGCTGCGCGATGCCCTGCGCGACGCCGAGCTGCGTCACGAGCTCGCGCCAGTCATCGAGCTCGGCGATCAGGATCGGATGCGGGATCGCGACGCGATCGGTGGCGAGCCAGCCGGTCTCGCCGTCGAGATCGACGATGCCGACGCCCTTCGTCGCGTCGACGCCGCGGAACAGCCCCGCGCGCGCGAGGTCGTGGCCGCCATCGGCGCGCACGGCGACGATCACCGCGTTCTCGAGCGGCGTGCGCCACGCGGCGTCCTCCCAGACGGCCTCGAGCACGGCGCGCGGCACCGGCAGCGAGCGCAGCATCCACTGCTCGACCGTCGCCATGCACTCGCGCTCGTGCTCGATCATCCAGTCGCGCAGCGCCTCGAGCTGATCGGCGATGTCGCCGTCCTTGAGCTCCTTCGGCACCGACGACATCCGCTTGCCCTGCGGGTTCCTGGCGGCGAGCTTGCCGCCGTCGAGCGTGAGCGCGTAGCCCTTGCCGGCCTCGACCCAGCCGAGCCCGGCCTCGTCGACGATGGCCGCGAGCGGCGGCGGCGGTACGGCCTTGGCGATGTCGGCCTTGGCCTTCAGCGCGTTCTCGACCTTGGTCAGCTTGGCGGCGCGCGTGGGCTTCGCCGGACCCGCGGGCGGCGCGGCGGGCGCCTTGATCAGCGCCTCGACCTTGGTCGGCCGCTCGCTGCGCGACCGCCTCGACGC
>JALZOI010000371.1 GCA_030857245.1 Myxococcota bacterium | reverse complement strand
ATCGCAGCCTGCGTGGCTCGACAGCCGGCGCGCCCCCGCGAACGTCGGAGCGCCAACGCCAACGTCGACGTCGACGCGAGGCGCCAACCCGGTTGGCGGCCGAGCCGCCAGCGCAGCCGAATTCCAGAGGCCCGGCTCGGGCTCGCGCTTGCATCGTGATCCCGGATGCGCCGCACAGGGAGTTGGTACGGGGTGGCGGCCTGGACTCTCGGGCTGGTCGCCGCGTGCGCTGGCGAGGACCCGGTACGCTCGCTGCCGCTGCCCCCGTGCGGCGATCCCGTCACGGGCGAGTGGGACGCCCGGTCCGTCGACCCCGGGCTCACCGGCCCGCATGCGTTCGCGAGCACACTCGTCCGGCTCGCGGACGGTCGGCTCGCGGTCGGCGGGAGCTTCGAGGCTGCTGTCGGCCTGCCCGTGCGCAACGTCGCGGCGTGGGACGGTGCGCGCTGGGCGCCGCTCGGCGACGGGCTGCCCGGCATCGTGTGGGGGCTCGCGCGGGACGAAGCCGACACGCTGTGGGCCATCGGCTCCGCTGATCTCCACGAGCGCGGCACCGACTATGTCGCGCGTTGGGATGGCACGGCGTGGGCGATGGTGATCGACGACGGCGACGGCATCCGCGGCATCACGACGATCGCGCAGGGCGTCGCCGTGTGGGGGAGCTTCGCGACGCTCGGCTCGCTCGAGGCGCGCGCGCTCGCGGTGTGGGACGGGGGCGCGTGGAGCGCCCCGACCCTCGACGTCAGCGACGTCACCACGCTGGCGCGGACACCCGACGGGTTCTGCGTCGGAGGTCGGCTCCGCGAGGGCACCGCGCTTCGCGATGGGGCGACCTGCTGGGATGGTGCGGCGTGGACCGCGCTCGGGCCGGCATCGCCGCACGTGAGGCTGACCGCGCTCACGCGGGGTCCCGACGAACGCTGGTGGGCGGGCGCCTCGCTGCAGAGCGCCGAAGCCACGGTCACGGGCCTGGCGTACCTCGCCGACGGCGGGACGTGGCAGCTCGTCGATCGCCTCCATGACGTGGGTGGCTTCTTCCCGGCACCGGCGATCCACGCGATCGCGTTCGAGGAGGACAGCGTCGTGATCGCCGGCCGGTTCATCGCGGTGGGAGCGGCCCCCGTGCGCGCCGCAGGGATCGCCCGCTGGCGGCCGGCTGCGGGCTGGTCGGCGCTCGGAGGCGGTGGCGTGGTTCCACGAGACCAGGTGGTCCACGCGATGCTCACCGAGGGCCGTCGCCTCCACGTCGCGGGCGGGTTCGCGGGTGCGAACGCGACCATCGCGCGCGGCGTGGCGACGATCGAGGAGGACCACACGGTCACGCCATGGACCGGCACGATCGCGGCGCTGTCGCCGTATGCCAGCATCACTGATCTTGCCGCCTCGCGCCGTGGGCTCGTGGTGGGCCGCGCGATCTTCATCGACGACCTCGGACCCACCTCCGCCGCCGTGTTCGATGGCGGCTGGCACGCGCTGCCCGGTGCGCCGCCTGGCGGAGAGGGCGTGAGCGTCGCGGTGCTCGCCGACGAGTCGATCGTGCTGTCCGGAGAGTTCCTCGAGCGCTTCGATGGCCGCACCTGGCGACGAATCGTCGACGGCCCCGCCCGGCGCGTGCCCCTGCTCGCGGAGGCCGGCGGCGGGTTCTATTTCGCGTACGAGGACGGCGTGGGTGCCACCGAGGTCATGCGCTGGCGCGACGGCGCGCTCCGCTCGTTCGGGTTCGTGAAGCTCGCGCTCGATGCCGAGGGGGGGCACCGCTCGCTCGCGGTCGTGAAGCTCGTGGCCTTCGAGGGCGAGCTGCTCGCGCTCGTCGAAGACCAGGACGGGCAGCGCGGCGTCGTGATCCGGCGCGATGAGGTCTGGCAGCTGATCCCCGACGGACCGCCCGAGATCGCGAGCGTGGCCGTGACCGCGGGCGTCGGCCTCGTCGTCGCGAGTCGCCACGGGAACGTGAGCGCGTGGGACGGCGCTGTGTGGCGCGTGCTCCGGCCGCGAGCCGCCTCCGCGCTCGCGAGCTGCGAGGGTGGGCTGTTCGCCGCCGAGCCCGGGTTCGACGGCGCGGCGGCCACGAGCTCGCTCGGGTTCTTCGATGGCGCGACCTGGCACGCGCTCGGCGCGGCGCGGCACGGCTGGATCAGCGCCATCGAGCCGACCGCCGGAGGTGTGTACGTCGTCGATCCCACGGGCAGCCAGCCCGTCCTCCAGCGCTGGGTCTCACCCTGAGCGCTTCACCGCCGGGACACGGTCACAAGCTCCCGCGAGCGTGCGAGAGGCTGTGTGCTCGGACGGGGGCGGGTAGGTTCGCTTCGTGGCGCTCGACCTCATCGCCGAGCTCGAATCGCTGGTAGCGGCGCTCGATCGCGAAGGCGTCGAGTACGCGTTGTGCGGGGGCCTCGCGCTCGGCCTGCACGGTCACCCTCGGACAACCATGGACAACCATGGACATCGATCTGCTCGTGCGCGCCGAGACGCTCGGAGCTGCCATGCGCGTCTCGGGGCAACGGGTTCGACGTGCTCGCGCGCAAGGTGGTGTTCGGACTGCGAACCGGGGCGCCGCGCGAGGTCCAGCGCATCTCGAAGGTCGATCCAGCTTCGAACCCGGCTGGACCTGCTGGTGGTCAATGCCCAGCTCGAGGAGGTCTGGCGCGGTCGGCGGGCATTCGACGTCGGCGGGCACCGCATGATGCTCGTCTCTCGGGATGGACTCGCCACGATGAAGCGGCTCGCAGGCCGCCCCAGGACCTCGTCGATCTGGCGAAGCTCGAAGGGAGAGACCAGGACGAGGGCACCGCCGAATAGCGCGGCGATCGACATGTCGCCATCGACGCTGCGGCGCCGGCTGGAGGAGCTCCGAGCACTCTACAAGCTCATGGTCTACCTGCGCACCGCCAAGCCGGTCGACCCCGCGTAGGCGCGCTGCCAGTCCGCCGGGACGCCTGCACGAGTCCGAGTACGCGCACGCGCACGCGCTACGGCCCGCTATCGCAGATCGATCACGCAGCTGCTGCCCTGCCCCGGATTCTCCTCGATCGTCACCTCGAGCGACTTCACGTGCGGCGCGTCGAGGACCTTGATGCGCTCGAGCAGCAGCGTCGCCGCGTACGACGCGAGCGCCTCGACGGAGATGTTGTCGATCGGCAGCAGCAGCGCGTCCTGGCGCGGCATCACGTAGCGCTCGCCGCACAGCTTGAACTCGAGCTCGGTCGCCTCGTCGCGGACGAGCTGGAAGAACGGGTTCTTCGTCGCGATCAGCACGCGCTCCTTCCAGGCGGCGCAGAGCTCGCCGATCGCGGCCTTGATCGGCGCGAACGGGATCATCGAGGCGAGCTCGATCTGCGCGACCTCGATGGCGAGCGCGAGCGTGTAGTTGTGCCCGTGCAGGCGCTCCTTGGTCCCGTCCGGGAACACCGTCATGTGCGCGACGGAGAACTTGTACTGCTCGCGCGCGATCGAGATGCGGTGACGGCTCACGCGGGCAGCATACGACCATTCCGGAACGCCGAAGGGCGAGTCGGTCCGCGACTCGCCCTTCGCTGGTAGCCCGACCCTGCGTTGCTAGCGGCGCAGCGCGAGCCGCGCGAGGCCGAGGCAGGCGAGCGCGTTGACCGCGAGCCACAGCGTCCCGATCCCGAAGATCGCCGGGACCTGCACCGTCGTCAGCGGCACCGCCGCGAAGAACGCGAGGTGCGCGGCGACGCCGATGGCGAGACCCGCGAGCGGGGCCCGCGCCTGCCGCACGCCATAGCCCACCGCCAGCAGGGCGAGCGGGACGAGCGCGCTGAAGAAGAGCGCGTTGCCATGGCCGGTCGGCCCGAGCAGCGCGAGGTCCCACGACGGCAGGCCGTGCGTCAGCGTGTAGAGCACCGGTGCGCTCGACAGCTCGGGCGCGACGTACGGCAGGAAGAACAGCCCCGAGGCGCCGACGACGACGCCCGCGAGGTAGGTCCAGCCGACCTTGACGCCGAGGCCCTTGCGGCGCAACGACGCGACGACCGCGCCCGCCATCAGCAGGCCGAGCGCGAGCTGGAAGCCGCCCCCCTGCGCGCGCGCCTTCTTGACCGCGGCCGGCGCGTCGATGATGCCCGCGCCGTACTTGTCCGACGTGTACTTCTGGTCGACCGGCTTGCGGGCCGACTCCTTGAGGATCTTCTCGACCATGTTGGGGTCGGAGACGCCCTCGCCGACGACGAGCGCCGCGACGCCGGCCGCATGCGGCGCCGCCATCGACGTGCCCATGAAGCCGTAGTAACCGCTCTCCGTCGCGTCGCCGATCTTGATCGTGTTCTGGAGGACGCCATCCGGCATCCCATCGTTGTTCTGGTCGACGCGGGTGTTGCCGCCCGGCGCCGCGATGTCGATGTCCTTGCCGTAGTTCGAGTAGAACGTGGTCGACTCGTCGAACTGCGTGGCCGCGACCGCGACCGCGCCGGGGTACGCGGCGGGATAGCCGACCTTGCCGCGGCCATCGTTGCCGGCCGCGCAGATCACCGTGACGCCCTTGCCGTGCGCGTACTCGACGGCCTTCTTGAGGACCTTCGACGGGAACGCGCCGCCGAGGCTCATGTTGATGACCTTCGCGCCATTGTCGGCCGCGTAGCGGATCGCGTCGGCGATGCCGGCCACCGAGCCCGAGCCGCCGGCCGACAGCACCTTGAGCGGCATGATCTTGACGTTGCGCGCCACACCGGTGACGCCGAGGCCGTTGTTCGTGACCTGCGCGATCGTGCCGGTGACGTGCGAGCCGTGGCCGTGGTCGTCGTTGGCGTGCTTGGTGTTCGCGACGAAGTCGTACGGCTTCACGAACTCGATGCCCTTGAGGTCCTCGAGGACGTGGAACTTGCCGTTGCCGTGATCCTCGTAGCCCACGCCGGTGTCGAGCACGGCGACGATGACGCCGTTGCCGTCGGCCAGCTTCCACGCCTCGGGCATCCCGATCTGGCGCATGTGCCACTGGAACTTGTACTGCGGATCGTTCGGGTAGCCTTCGTGGGTCGGCGCGACGTGCGGCGCGCGGACCATCATGTCGGTGGGCGACAGCTGCATCAGCGCGTCGGGCTCGGCGATCTCGACGTCCGCGCGCTGCGCCAGCTCGGCGAGCAGCGCATCGCGACGCGCCGGGTCGACGTGCGCGCGATAGAGCCGCGTCTTCGCGGCGATCCCGCTGCTGTCGACGAGCACGAGATCGATCCCGAAGGCCTGCTCGATCGCGTCGGGGGTGGCGTCGTCCTTGAGGTCGATGAGGATGTCGTCCGGGTCGGTCTCGGCCGCTGCCAGATCGGCCGCGATCGCCGCGTGGTCCGCGCCGGGCTGGCCGGCCGGCCGGTTCCACCACCACAGGCCCGCGATCGAGAGGGCCACGAACAGCCACAGCAGGCGCGCCGACCCACCACGAGGCTTGGTCTCTTGCTCGTTCATAGGAGGAGTATAGGTCCTCCCTGGCGCGGCCGCTCGTCGCAACATCGCGGTGCGTCGCGAGCGCGGGCCGCTGCCGCTACACGAGCACGCGGGCGTCGGCGGGAGTCTCGTCCTCGCCCATCACGAGCTGGTTGTCGATGGCGCGGTCCTCGGCCAACGCTTCGAGATAGCTCCTGATTTCAGGAACGCCGGCGACCATCTTCGCGACCGTGTCGCGCGCGAGGAACAGCACCGTCGCCGGCCGCTGTGCGGTCACCGTCGCCGTCGTGCGGGCGTTTCGTAGGAGTGACATCTCGCCGAACACGTCGCCGGTCTTGAGCCCGCCGAGCGGAACGACCGTCGCATCGGCGGCGCGGCGCGAGACATCGAGGTCTCCCGTGAGCACGACGAACAGCCCGCGGCCCTCCTCGCCCTCGTTGATGATCACGGTGCCCGGCGCGACGTCATGGCTCGTGAACCGGCGGAGCAGATCGCGCTGCTGCATCCGGTCGAACGGCCGGAACAGCGGGCTGGTCGCCATCAGGTTGCCGAGCAGCCGCTCGCGCGTGAAGCCGTGCAGCGCCTCCGCGACCGCGCCGAGCTCGTCGGCGAGCGATGCGAGCGACCCGCGGCCGACCTCGAGGACGTCGACGTCGGTCAGGCAGCCGACGCTCGCCGACCGCGGCTGCGCGGAGAGCAGCGCCATCTCGCCGAACACCGCACCCTCGCCGAGCCGGGCCAGCTCGGTCTGGCGCCCGAGCCCGTCGGTGGCGAACACGCGAAGCTCGCCGCCCGCGACGAAGAAGAACGAGGTGCCGGGCTCGCCCTCGCGGATCACGTGGGCCCCCGCCGGCAGCCGGCGCAGCACGAGCGTCCCGAGCACGCGCCGGAACGCGGCCTCCGACATCGTCGAGAGCAGCGGGATCGGGTGGACCGCCGCCGGGAACTCCGCGTAGCCGGCGGTCGCGTGCTCGGCGCGCTGCAGCGCCGCCGCGACGGCATCGCTCGCGGCAGGGAGCCGGACGTCGGGCACCTCGACGGGCTGGCTCTCCGCCGGCAGCGCGATCCGCGCGGCGACCTTGCCGAGCAGCTCGGACTCGCTGCCGTAGCTGACGACGAGGCTCGCCGTGAGATCGCCCGCATCGGCGCCGTGCGCCTCGAGGACGCGGGCGCACACCAGCGCCGGGAGCGGGTGGCCGGCCTTGATGCAGTACCAGGCGGCGGCGCGGTAGACCCTCGCCGCGCCCGCGTCGCCCATCGCGAGCGCGCAGTCGGCGACGCGGATCCGGGCGTCGTAGTCGAGCGGCGCGGCGGCGACGACCGCGTCGTACAGCCGGAGGGCCGCCAGGTGCTGGCCCTGCCCGAACAAGGTCGCCGCACTCCGCTTGACATCCCCGAGGGAGACCATGGCGCTACGGTAATCGATGTGCGGTTTGCAGCGCGCTCGCCTGCGGCCCTATATTCCCGGGGTCGAAGCGGATGTTGCGACAGAGGTGACTCGTGAAGAAATGCGCTAGCTGCACCAAGGATCTGCCCGACGCCGCACTGCACTGCGTGTTCTGCGGCGCCAAGCAGGCACCCGCACCTGCGGTCGCCGGCGGGATGGCGAAGACCGTGATGGGGGCGTACTCCGCCAGCGACATGATGGAGCACCTCAAGCAGCAGCAGCAAGGCGCGGCGCCGCCCGGCCACCTGCCGCCCGCACCCCGGGCCACTCACCCGTCGCAACCGCCGTTTCAGCATCCGGGACAACCTCCGCTCCAGCATCAGGGCTACCAGCCATCGCCGCCCGCGCCGCTGGCGCCCGCGAGCGCGGCGAATGCGGCGACGATGTTCGTCCCCGGTGGTGGACCACCGCCGGG
>JALZOI010000370.1 GCA_030857245.1 Myxococcota bacterium | reverse complement strand
CCGCCGCTTCGCGCGGACCTGCTGCTTCGCGGGTGCGGGCCGCGTGGTCGGTCCGGACGCTGCCGGCGGACCCGCCGGTGGCGGAGCTTCCGCGGGCGCGGGCTGGGCGGAGGCGCCGGTGACGCCGGTGGCGCTGGAGGCGGAGAGCGCGAGGACGATCGCTAGCAGGCGCTTCATGGAGAGCTCCAGATCAGCTCGCAGGGGAGCGCGCGCGGGCGAGCTCGGCGAGCAGCCCCCCATGGATAGCACCGTTCGAAGCCACGACCTCACCGCGATACAGATCGAAGGCCCCGCCTGCCAGGTTCGTCACGGTGCCACCGGCCTCACGCACGATCAGCGCGCCCGCGGCGACGTCCCAGGCGCCGAGGTGCCGCTCCCAGTAGCCGTCGAAGGCGCCCGCGGCGACCAGGCAAAGATCGATCGCCGCGGAGCCGAGGCGGCGGCACGAGCCCGCCGTGCGCTGCAGGTGCTCCCACTCGGCGAAGTTGTCGAGCGGGTTGACCGAGCGATCGTACGGGAAGCCGGTCGCGAGCAGCGCGAGATCGAGCGCCGCGGTGGTGCTCACGGCGAGGGGCTGGCCGTGCCCATCGCGGGCACCCTGCCCCGCCGCGGCCTCGTACCACCAGCCGAGCACCGGCGCGACGACCACCCCGGCGAGCAGCTCGGAGCCGCGCGCCGCCGCGATCGAGACGCACCACACCGGGAGGCCATGCGCGAAGTTCACGGTGCCGTCGATCGGATCGACGATCCAGCACGGCCGCGCGCTGTCGTGCTCGCCCCCGCCCTCCTCACCGACCACCGGCACACCCGGCAGGTGCTCCTCGAGGACGCGCCGGATCAGCTCCTCGGAGCGCAGGTCCCACTCGGTCACGAGATCGCGCGCGTTGCTCTTGCCGCGGATCTGATCGGGGCGCGCGGTCCGCAGCAGGTTGCTCGCCGCCTGGGCCGCGATCCGCGCGGTCGCGAGGAGCGCGCCGGCTTCGCCGCCCGGAGCGCTCGACGACGTGGTCACAGGTCGAGGCGCATCGCCACGAGCTGCACGCTCGCGGAGCGCGTGAAGGTCTCGTGCTGGCTGACCTGCTTGCCGACCGTCGAGCGATCGACCACGCGAAACCCGAACTTCGCCGCGAAGAAGTCACTCGCGCCGGCGGTCACGAGATAGATCCGGCGCACGCCGCGCCAGCGCGCCTGGTTGACCGCGACGTCCGCGAGCATCCAGCCGTAGCCGGCGCCTCGCGCGTCGGGGTGGACCGCGAGCGAGCGCAGCACGGCGTCGTCGCCGAGCACCTCGAGCGCCACGGTGCCGACCACGCCGGCCTCGTTGCGCAGCACGAAGAAGCTCCCGAACTGCTCGTCCCGCGCGGGCTCGCCGTCGAGGCCTGCCGTCGCGAGCAGCGTGCGCATCTCGGCCATGTCGGCGCGCTGGGCGGGCCGCATCGGATCGCCGATCGCATCGAGCAGCTTGTCGTGCAGCCCCTCGAAGCTGCCCGACGACAGCACGCACACGATGTCGCCCGGCGCGGCGCTCTCGGCGAGCTGCTTGACGATCGTGTCGACGTCGGGCGTGTAGCTCGCCTTCGTGCCGGCGCGGTGCAGATCCAGCGCGAGCCGCTCGGGATCGAAGCGATCCTCGGCGGGGATCTTGCCGGGATCGAACAGCCGGCCGACGATCACCTCGTCGGCGTGCGCGAAGCCATCCGCGAACTCGGTCTGGAACGTCTTGCGCCGGCTCGTCGCGCTGCGCGGCTCGTAGACGGCGATCAGGCGGCGTCGCGGATACCGCTTGCGCAGCGCCTTCAGCGTCTCGCGGACCGCGGTCGGGTGGTGCGCGTAGTCATCGAGGACCGTGACGCCGCCGGCGATCCCGCGCAGCTCCTGGCGACGGCGCACGCCCGCGAAGCTCGCGAGCCCGTGCAGGATGTCGCGGACCGGCACGCCGCGCGCGTGGCACACCGCGATCGCGGCGACACAGTTCGCGACGTTGTGGCGGCCGACCAGCAAGGTCTCGAAGCGTTCGACCCGTTCGCCCTTGTGGAAGACGTCGAAGGCCACGCGGCCCGACTTGCCGACCTCGAGGTTCTCCGCCCACCACGTCGCGTTCGCGATCGGGCCATCGCCATCGGCCCCCGGCGCGCCCTCGTCGACCACGGCGTAGGTCTCCACGCGGCAGGTGGCGTGCTTCGCGACCTGCATGGCATCGGGCGACTCGGCGCAGACGACGAGCAGCCCGTCATTCTCGATGATCCCCATCAGCCGCTTGAACACGTCGCGCACCGCATCGAAGGACGGGAAGATGTCGACGTGGTCGAGCTCGATCGAGGTCAGGATCACCGTGCGCGGCCGGTAGTGCGCGAACTTGGGCCCCTTGTCGAAGAAGGCCGTGTCGTACTCGTCGCCCTCGATGACGAAGTCCTCGCCCTGGCCGAGCCGGTAGCCCTGCCCGAGGCTGACCGGCACGCCGCCGACGAACAGCGACGGATCGCGACCGGCCTCGATCAGGATGTGCGCGATCACCGAGGTCGTCGTGGTCTTGCCGTGCGTGCCGGTGACGACGACGGGATGCTTGCCATCGAGCAAGCGCTCACCGAGCACCGCCGGGAACGAGGTGAGCGGAAGGCCGCGCTCCTGTGCCGCGCGGACCTCGACGTGGTCCTTGCCATGGACGTTGCCCACGACGACGAGGTCGGGAGTCCACGCGAGGTTGTCGGGTGCATACGGCATCATCACCGGGACGCCGAGCGCCGAGAGTTGCTCGGACATCGGGGGATACACCGCCGCGTCGGAGCCGCGCACCTCGTGCCCCGCTTCCGCAAGCAACCCGGCCACCGCGCCCATCCCGGTGCCGCCGATCCCGATCAGGTGGACCTTCACGCGCGCGGAAGGTACCGAGGCAGCACCGTCGGGTAAAGGGTCTCGGGCAGCGGGTTTGAGGGTGGACCTGCCACCTACAGCCGCCCGTGACGAGATCGTTGGCGAGTGGCCGTGCCGAGCACAGATCGCTGAAGCCCGCGGTCGAGGCTCGGTTGGGATATCCTCGGGGTGGAGCCACCCTTGGACCGTCAGCACGAACGGCGACACCACTTCCGGGGCAAGGCGCGCCCGGGCCGCGTGCTGCCGATCCGGTTCCGCGCCGGCGCCCACGCGTGGGTCACCGCCGAGACGCGCAACATCGGCGTCGGCGGCGCGTTCGTCGTGTCGCAGCTCGCGCAGCCGACGGGCACCGCGATCACCGTCGAGGTCACGCTGCCCACGACGGATCAGGTGTTCACGCTCCCCGCGGTCGTGCGGTGGACGTCGAGCGACGGCATGGGCGTGCAGTTCGTCGGCGTCGACTTCGACATCCTGCTCGAGCTCAACGATTACTTCGCGACGCTGACGGCCTGAACGACGGCCCGGTTACTATCGCCCCAGCGTTCGCGCTACCGGTGGACGTTCGTGGACTCGAAGATCTTGTCCGCCGACGCGGGCACGAAGCCGTGGAACGTCTCACCGGTCGGCAGCGTGTAGCGCCGCGCGAACTCGTAATAGCAGGACGGGATCCGCTCGCGCGCGTCGCTGAACGCGACCTCGACCTGCTCGGCGACCGTCGATGCCTGCTCGAGCCGCTCGGTCGGGCTGCCCTTGATGATGCCGCCCGCCGGGTTGAGCGTGAACCGGTGCTCGACCAGGAACGCCACGAGCGCCTGGAGATCCGGAAACGAGGTCAGCGCGCCGACGTCGACCGTGAAGTGGTTGACGCGGAAACCGAACGCGGCGACCCACGCCGCGTACTCGCTCTCGGCGAGCAGCGTCCGGTACTCGGCGTGGCTGACCTGCCAGGGCCGCCCGACCCACGGCAGATCGAGGCGCGTGCCGAACTCGGCGGGCAGCTGCGCGACGAGCCCGGCGATCACGGCGGCCGCCGCCGGTGACAATGCGGTGGTCGCGAGCTCGCTGATGAAGATCTTCGGCAGGTTCGGATCACCGTGCTGCCAGTAGCGAGCCTGCAGGTGTTTCTCGGTGAACGTGTAGCGCTCGCGCGGCACCCAGCCGAGCGCCTCGAACGGCCGCGCGAGGGCGTCGATGCCGATGCCCGGCGCCGCGTAGGTCCGCAGGGCGATGTGATCGTTGTGCACGACCTCGCCGCGCTCCTGCAGGAGGCGGTGGATGCTCTCCGCCTGCGGCGTCGACGCGGTGTAGTCCCGCCACAGCGTCTCGAGGAGCTCGGAGATCGTCACTCCAGCGGTATGCCAAACGGCGCGACGCTTGGGTAGACCCCGACCTCGCGATCGCGCGGCCCTGCGATCAATCGTCGTCGCCGGCCGCGTCGCCAGCCGCGTCGTCGGCGTCCGTCGCCGGTGGCATCACCGGTGCCAGCCTGCGTTGCATCCCGACGCTCGCGGGGTCGCGCCAGCGCTCCGCCCGGCGCGCGCGCAGCACCGCCACGACGTGATCGAGGCGCTCGCCACCCTTGCGGTCGTGGCGTTTCCCTTTCTCGCGGTTGCAGCGCGCGCACGCGACCGCGAGGTTCGTGACATCGCTGGTGCCGCCCTGCGTCTTGGGCCAGACGTGCTTGAGCGTCGCCTCGCCGAGTGGCCGCCCGTCGTCCGCGATGACGAGCTTGCTGCTGCAGTGGATGCACTTGCCGACCCACACCGCCCGGCCGTCGAGCGTCGACCTCTCGAACGTCGCGTCGGTGACGGCCGCCGCGAGGAGGAGGAGGTGCCGCCGGCTCACCGCAGGACGATCGGATATCCGAGCTTCGTGGTCGGCTTCTGCGAGGGCGGAAACCTGAGCCGCTTCACCGCGGCATCGATGCACGCGCCCGTGGGCGTGTTCGCGAAGTCACCCTGCTGCTCGTACGCGCCGACCGCACCGTCGCCGCTGATCGTCATCACCAGCTTCGCGCGGCCAGCGATGCCGTAGCGCGCGTGACACGCGTTGGCAGCGTCGAGCACGGGCTGCATCGCGGCCTTGATCATCGAGCCGGTGAGCGCCGCGACGTGCGGGGACCCGGCCGGGTCGGTGCCCGCGGCCGGCATCGCCGCCGGGCAGGAGGTCGGATCGGGCGTCGCGGGCTGTGCCGGGGGGGCCGCCGCAATCACGAGGCCATCGCAGGGCGTGACCACGCGGAAGCCGACGACCTCGAACGCGAGGCCCTGCTGGTCGCCGGCGGTCCACCGTCGTCCATCCGGCCGTGCGCGCGCGGCCGACCGCGCGGCCGGCCGCGGCACCTTGAGCAGGTACTGCACGCGCGCGGCCTTGACCGCCGTCGTCCACGCTGTCGCCGACGCCTCGTCGGGGAACGTGCGCGTGGTCGTGTGGAGCGCCGTCGTGCGGAGCCGGGCGCCGTCGACGCGCGGCACCGAGCCGGTTCCGACGAGGCGCCACGTCGTGCCCGCGACCTCGATGCCCGCGCACCGGATGCACGAGGTCACGGTCATCGGCAGCGACTTGCGCTGCGGGCTCCAGGCGCCGAGCTCGAGCGCCTCGCCGTTGCCCTTGACGAGCAACGTCGCGGCGCCGAGGTGTGCGGCGCGGCGATCGCGCAGCAGCCGGCACTGCCGCTGGACGACGTCGTCGCCGGCATCGCAGGTCGCCGTGAGCGCCCACACGACGTCATCGAGCCGCTTCACGCGCACGGCACCGTCGGCACGTGCCTCGAAGCTGTCGGCGTGCGCCGGCGCGCTCGCGGCGAGCAGGCCAGCGACCGCGCTGACGACGCCGCGGAGCACCCAGCGGTCGGCGCGTGCGCTCATTGGAGCTTGTGGGTCAGGTACGCCTTGAGCCGGAGCTCCGCATCGCTCGGATCGGTGAGGACGATCGGCCCGTGCTTCTGGAGCTCGGCGTCGAGCTCGGCGTACAGCGCCGTGCGCAGCGCCGGATCCTCGACGAGCTCGGCCGGGCTGCGGCCGCGGACCGCCTGCTCCGAGAGCTTGGCGCAGTACGACTTCAGCTTGTCGTAGATCGGATCGCCGAGGAACTGCGTGATCTTGTCGGCCTCGCTGGCCATCCGATCGAGGCTGACCTCCGCGGTACCCGGCAGCGTGCCGCGCGCGTGGCCTTGCGTGAGCTGCGCGCACACGCGGAGGACCATGACGTCGTCGATCACGCCGATCCCCTCGTTCCAGTCGGGGATCAGATCCATCCGGCTGACCATGTAGAGCAGCGCGGAGCCCGCGAGCTGCTTCGAGGCGGTGTCGGCCTTCGTCGACTCGAGCAGCGCCTTGAACGCCTCGATGTCCTGCCGGATCGTGTCCGCCCAGCCCTTGAAGACGTCGATGTGACCCACGTGACCCTCCTGGTGCCGACGGTACGCCCCGACCCGCATCGCATCAACAGGCCGGTGCCGGATCCGCGGGTGCGGTCAGCTCGGCGGGCGGCAGGCGTTGTTGATCGTCGGCTTGCAGATGCCGCGCATGTTGCACTTCGCCGCCTCGCCGCCCGACGTCGGGCACGTCGAGTTGTCGTTCGCGGTGCACGCCTGGGTGCAGACCTGGAACTCGCCGGAGAACAGGTGGCACATCCCACTCATGCACTGCGCGTCCGTCGTGCAGTTGTCGTAGACGACGCCGGGGCACACGGGCGCCGCGAGGTCGGCGTCGGGCGAGCCGCCCTTCTCTTCGGTTTCGCAGGCACCGAGCAGCGCGAGCAGGGTCAGGAGCCGGAGCAGGTGCATGCGGTCATTGTAGATGACCGCGGCGCGTCACGGCATCAGGTCCTGGATCACCTTCGTCGGCTCGTCGGCGTTGATCCGGATCGACAGGGTCTTCTTGATCCCCTCGGCCTTGTTGACCAGCGTCACCTTGTGAGCGCCAACCGGCAGCGAGATCGAGCGCTGCGGCGTGGTCAGGCCCGTCGGCTTGCCATCGATCAGGATCTCGCACGGGGGCTTGCTCGAGACCATCAGCACACCCCGCGCCTGCGGCGCGACGGGCGCGACGACCTGCTCGAGCGGCGCATCGAGGGCGGCCGTCCGGCTCGGCTTCGACGCGACCGCGTCGAGCGGCGCGGGCTTGGCGACGGGCTTGACTCCGCGCTCGAGCTTCGCGGCGCTCGCCCTGGACGCCCGGGCCAAAACGACGGCGAGCCGCGTGGTCGTCGTGGCATCGAGGGCGACCCGCTGCGTCGAGCGATCGGGCGCGGTGAACACGACCTCGTAGGTCCGCGACGGATCGATCGCGGCGCTCACCGGGGTCGTGCCGAGGAAGGAGGTCTTGTCACGGTCGACGATCATCACGGTGGCACCCGCCGGGGTGGAGTCCATGCGGACGTCGACGA
>JALZOI010000369.1 GCA_030857245.1 Myxococcota bacterium | reverse complement strand
GGCGGCACCAGGACGGGGATGGGGTGCGGCGGCGTCGCGCGCGCGGGCACCTTGATCATCGGCGCCGCGGCGGGCCGCGGTAGCGGACGCGTGAGCTGCGTCGCCGACGTCTTCGCCGTCGGGAGCGGCGGGATCGCGATCGGGACGGGCGTCTCCGACAGCACGTCGGCGCTGCCGGGCGCGGGATCGCCGCCGCTCTCGCGTAGCGCGGTCAGCTGCGCGAACACGACCTCGCTATCGGGCGTCAGCCGCTTGATGCCGAGCCGGATCCCGGGACGCTTGTACTCGTTCGCCGGCGTCGTCCACGCCGCGAGCACGACGCAGAGGCCGCGCAGCACCGGCGTGCGGTCCGCGAGCTGGATCGAGAACGGCGTCTCGAGCCCGACCGGACGCAGGTTGAGCGTCGCCACGAAGAACGACTCCGCATCGCAGAAGCGATGGAACGACGCGACGAACTGCTCCGCTGACGTGCAGCGTGTCGCTACACACAGCGCCTTGGTCTTGACCGAAGCGCTCACCCAGCTCGACTGTAGGAACTTTCCCGAGCAGGCTCCAGCCGGTTCGGCCGCGAAGATCGTGTCGCGATGTACGTGGTGTGGCCACGTTCGCCACGCCACGGCTCAGGCGGCCCAGATCACCGTCGCGATCGACCCGATGATCGCGAACAGCAGCAAGGCATCGAGGAAGCGGCCGTAGCTCTGCAGGCGCTGGCGCAGCGGCGCCTTGCCCGCGTGCTCGTGGATCGGCAGCTCGGCGCGACGGATCTGACGCACGAGCACGTCGAAGCGCTCCCAGTCCCGCGCGGCGAGGAACCACTGCGAGCCGCGGGTCGCCTGCAGCGCGACGCCATCGCGATACACGTGCGCGCGGACGATCTTCGAGGCCGGCTGATGAAAGCCGAGCGCGAGCCAGCCCCAGCGCACCCCATCCCGCGTGACGGCGACACGCGCGCGCCGGATCACGAAGCCAAGGCCGGCGAGCAGCATGTACGCGACGGGCAGCGCGAACAGCGTCGCCGAGCCGCGCCGCCACGGGTGCCGCGTGACGAGGTACCAGGTCAGCGCGCCACCGACGAGCGCGACGACGAGCGCGATCGTCGACAGCCGCACCGCCCCGCGCGGCGCCCGGAACACCCCGAGCGGCGTGCCAAGCAGGCCGATGCCCGGCGGCAGATCGACGACGCTCATGCGCCGGTCAGCCCGGGAGCCTCGACCGCGCCGCGCAGCCGCGTCATCAGCAGCTCGCGTTCCCGCGGATCCTCGATCCGCGCGCCGCCGCGGGTCACGTAGAACACGTCCGCGACCTTCTCGCCTTCGGTGGACACCTTCGCGAGCGAGATGTCGAGGCCGAGGTCGGCGAGCGTCTGCGTGATCGCGTAGAGCACGCCCACGCGGTCGCGCGTGGACACCTCGATGATGGTCGCCTGCGTCGAGTCGTCGTGGATCCGGATCTCCGTCAGCACGCCGGGCGTCACGCGCTTGGGCAAGCCGGAGCGCGGGCGGCGCCGGGCGATCAGCGTGGCGACCGCGCCGGGATCGGGCGAGTTGCCGGCGAACAGCGTGCGGAGGTCGCCGATCATGCGCTCCCAGCGGACGTCGTCCTCGGGGATCGCATCGCCCTTGAGGTCGCGCACGTAGAACACGTCCGTGACGAGGCGGCGGTCGTCGAGCTCGACGTGCCCGAGCACGGCGCCGAGGACGTCGACCCGGCTCGCGGTCAAGGCGCCCGCGATCGCGGCGAGGGCACCGGGCGCATCGGGCGTCGCGATCGCGATCTCGCTGTGGCCCTTGAGCGGGAAGCAGTGGACCTCGAGGGCGACCTGCGGGGTGGCGGCGCGCGCGGTGCCGACGAGCTTGACGTTGCGCGCGAGCTGGCGTGGCGTGAGCTGGGCGAGCAGCCGCGGATCGATGCCGTCGACGATGCGCGCGACCTCGGGATCGTCGCCGCCGCCCGCGAGCTGACGCACCTTGTCGCGGATGCCGGGTGCGGCGGTGTCACGCTCGCCGGACTCGCGGGTCGCGCCGCCGGCACGGAAGTACTCGCGCGTGCGCAGCATCAGCTCGCGGAGCAGGCCGTCCTTCCACGCCGACAGGTTCTCGGGTGAGGTCATCGCGGTGTCGCACAGCGTCAGCAGGTAGAGCTGGAGCAGCCGCTCGTCGGTGCCGACGACCTTGTCGGCGAACCGCCCGATCACCTCGGGATCCGAGAGGTCGCGGCGCTGCGAGAGGTGCGACATCGTCAGGTGCTGGCGGACGAGGAACTCGGTGAGCTCGGCGTCGTCCTCGGACATCCCGAGCCGGCGCGCGACGGCACCGGCGACGATCGCGCCCTTCTCGGCGTGGCCCTTGCCGAGCGGCTTGCCGACGTCGTGCAGCAGCGTGCCGAGCAGCAGCGGCGCGGGGCGCTTGATCTCGCGCCACAGCTCGGTCGCGACCGGGTGCGCCTCGGCGAGCTCGCCGCGCGCGATCCGCTTCATCATCGCGAGCGCGTAGAGCTGGTGCTGGTCGACGGTGTACGTGTGGTAGAGGTCGTGCTGGACGCGCGCCGTGCACGGCGCCCACTCCGGCATCAGCGCCGACAGCATGCCGAGCTGGTGCATGACCTCGAAGGCCGCGGGCTGCGCCGCATCGCGGATGTCGACCAGCGCCTCGAGGAGCAGCCGGCCGGCCACCGGATCGCGCGCGAGCGGCGCCGGATCCTTCGCGATCGTCTCGGCCGCGAGCTCGCGGGTGTGGCCGTAGACCGGCAGCTGCTCGGCGACCGCGACCCTGAACAGCCGGACCATCTCGCTCGGCCGGTCGACGAACAGCCGCGGATCCCGGATCGCGAGCTCGCCGTTGAACGTGATGAAGCTCGCGTCGAGCTCCGCGATCCGCGGCCGCCGGCGCGCCGGCACGCGCGCCGACTCGAGCAGCCGATCGGCGACCTGCACGACGCCGCGCGCGTTGAGGTAGTAGTCCTGCATCAGCGCCTCGACCGCGGGCGCGACGGCCGACCGGATGTCGCCCTCGTGCGCGCGCGCCTCGGGGTACAGCGCCGGCGCGATCGCCTCCTGGATCTCGAACGTCAGCTGATCGAAGCGGCGCTTCACGGTGAGCTGCACGAGCGCCCGGAGCCGCAGCAGGAAGTCGCGCGCCTCGGTCAGCACCGCGGCCTGGCGGCGGGTCAGGTGGCCCATCGTGACGAGGTTGGCGATCAGCGCCGCGGCGCCCTCGGGATCCTGGCCCGGACGCGGGGGATGCCAGCGCACCGCGGCGCACCACAGCGCGGTCGCGAGGTCGCGGAGCGCGCCGATGCCCTGCTTGAGGTTGGGCTCGAGCAGGTAGAGCGACGCGCCGAACCGGTCGTGGCGGGCGCGCTTCTCGGCGGCGAGCGACGTGATCAGGTCGTTCGGGTTCCCGCCGGGCGCGAGCTGCGCGAGCGTGGTGCGGACGAGCTCGGTCGTCAGCCGGCGGTCGCCGGCGATGTGCCGGGCGTCGAGCAGCGCCGTCGCCGTCGCGAGATCATCCTTGGCGAGCCGGGCCGCCGCGCGGGGCTCGCGGACCGAGTGCCCGATCGCGAGCTTCTCGTCCCACAGCGGATAGAGCAGCCGATCACACACCTGCTTGGCACCGGCCTCGTCGTGATCGTGCAGCACGATGAAGTCGATGTCCGAGTGCGGCGCGAGCTCACGGCGGGCCCAGCCGCCGGTGGCGACCAGCGCGAAGCCGTCGCCCGCCGCGCCCGCGAACAGGGCCGCGAGAGCCTCGTCGTAGACGTCCGAGATCGCCCGACATGCCACGCCGCCGGAAGCCGGCGTGCGGAGCGTGCTCGCGAGCTCGGCGAGGGTCGCGTCGAGCGTGGCGCGCAAGCGCGGCGACGGAGCGGATGCGGGGTGCGCCACCTGCTAGAGATAGCCTGAAAACCGTTACGGCGTACCGACGTCGAGCACCACGTAGCCGGCATCACCCTGGACCGTCGGCGCGCCGAGCTGGATGCCCGCGACCGCCGGCATCGGCAGCTTGGCGAGCGCGTCGTCGGCCATCCCGCCAACCACGCCCCAGACGCCGGCGACGATGCCCTCGAGCTCGCTCGCGTCGAGCGGGTTGTCGACGGCCGCGCTCTGGACGAGGACCTGCGCGAACACGATCGGCGTGGTGGTCGTCAGCACGAGCTTGTTGGCGCCGGTCGGACCCGCGACGATGGTCGTGCGGAGCGACATCGCGAACTTCTGGACCTCGGCGCCGCTCGCGTCGCGGCCCGTGATGATGAGGTCGCCGAGCGCGAGCTCGAGGCCGCTGCCCACGGTCCCCATGGTCGGCGGCAGCGACATCTTGACCTCGAGGGTCGCCACGTCATCGTCGAGCAGCGCGGCGATCGGGCCGACGCTCGCGATGGGCAGCATCGCGTCGAGCGAGCCGGCGGCCCACAGGCCCGCGAACAGCTGGTTGACGACGTCGTCGGCGACCGCGACGCCGAGCGTCCGCGCGTTGCCGACGAGGCTCGCGGTGATCGGCATCGGGTTGGCTGCGAACGAGCCGCCCTCGCCGCCTTCGACGGCGAGCGTCGTGTCGACCGCGACGAACAGGCCGGTCGCGGCGAGCTCGATCTTCGAGGGCGTGACGGTCGAGGTCAGCGTCTTGCCGAGCAGCGTGGTGCTCAGCGGCTTGGCGATCAGGTCGGCGAGCTTGGCGTCGGCGATCGCGGGGACCCGGCTCTGCAGGGCGCCGACGATCGCCTTCTCGGCGGCCGAGCGCGCCTGGTCCTTGAGCAGGCTCTCGATCGCGCCGGGCACGCCGCCGACGTCGACCTGGAAGCCTTCGAGGGTGACGGTCGGGCTGGGCAGCGCGGTCTTGAGCTTGCCAGCGGCGATCGTGACGCCGAGGTCGTCGCGCACGCGGGCGGTCGAGCTGCGGACCGTGATGGTCGTGCTGCCGCTGATGCAGGCGACCCTGAAGTTGGCGTTGAGGCGGACGACGACGTTCGAGATGGCGACGGCGGTGTCGATCGCGCCGGCCTTCGGGGTCAACGTCGCGCCGATGTTGCCGAGCGTGACGCTCGTGATGTCGATGCGGGCGCCGAGGCAGCCCGTGTTGTTGTAGACCGGGTTCATCGCCTTCGCCGCGGCGGTGAAGTCGATGGCCTTCGCCGCGGTGGCGATCGAGGTCGCGACCGTCTGCAGCCCGGCGGGCGCGAGCCGCGCACCGACGGCGGCCTTGACGCTGCCGTCGCTCGGCGCGACCTCGCCGGAGAGGACGGCGCGGACGTCGCGGACGTCATGGCCGGCGCTGTCGATCGCGTGGGTCTCGATGAGGCCGATGCCGGGCTCGACCGCGACCGTCGTGGTGAAGGAGCCATCGGCCGCGGGGGTCACCGCCGTGCCGTTGACGGAGACGCGGACGGCGCCCTCGTCGGTGACGCGGCCCGTCACGGTGACCTCGGCGGCGCTGCTGAAGGTGCCGCGCTGCGGGGTGGTGATCTCGAGGACCGGCGGGAGGTCCTCGGTCGCCGTCCCGCTGGAGCAGGCGGCGAGCCCCGAAACGATCGCGACAAATCCGATGGCCCTCATCATGGCCGGACAAGCTGCAGTGAAGGTGCCAGCGCCGAGCGCAGCCAAGCTACTGGAACTGCTGGCGGCAACGCGAGTTGCCAGGGGCCTCTGTCCGGTGTCCGGCGACCCTAGCGGACCGGTGTGGGCAGCCCCGGCGAGCCGAAACCGACGGCGCCTGCGCCAGGTGCGCCACGGCGATCAGGGTTCCGCGAGCTCGCGCCGGCTGCGCGGGTCGGGTCCCGGATCGAGCGCGAGCTGGGTCAGGTCGATCCAGCCGTCCCAGATCTTCACGTTGCGGACGCGCTTGTGGACGAGCCCCTTCGGCGCGTCGGCCACGATGCCGGCGATCGGCCAGCTCTCCGCGAGCGCGGCGGCGAGCTCGGCGCCGAGGCGAGCTCGTTCGGCGGGATCCCAGGCCGCGCCCATCGCATCGAGCACACGATCGATGCGGGGCGAGGACGCGAGCTGCGGGTGCTTGCTGCCGAGCCGGGGCGACAGGTCCATGTCGACCATGCCGGTCCACTCGACCTCCGCGATGTCGTAGGCGCCCTCCGCGAGGCGCTTCTCGACCCACGACTCGCCGCCGGTCTTGAGCTCGATGACGACGCCGAGCCGGCGGGCCGCCTCGACGAAGTAGTCGCGCTCGGTCTTCAGCGGCGGGCCCGACGAATCCATCGTCTGCTTGTGCTCGACCCCCACCATCACGAGCCGGAGCTGCGTGCCGGCGCGATCGCGGATGCCGTCCTTGTCGCTGTCGGTCCAGCCGGCGGCGTCGAGCAGCACGCGCGCCGCCGCCGGATCGAAGGCCGGCACGGGAGCCTCGGGGGCGCTGATGAAGCCGCCCGGCCAGATCGGCCACAGCGCCGGGCGCGCGAGGCCCGCGAACACGCGCTTCTCGATGTCACGGCGGTTGACGAGCAGCGCGAGCGCGTGGCGGACACCGGCATCGGCGACCGCGGGCCGCTGCGCGTTGAACGTCAGCAGCCGCATCCGCGGCGGCCGCAGATCGAGCGCGCGGAACGACGCCGCGATGCCGGGCGCACTCGCCTGCTCGGGGTAGTGCGCCGCGATCAACGCCGGGATGATGTCGAAGTCGCCGCGCTTGGCCTCGACGAGCGCGATCGCGGCATCCGGCTGGTAGACGAGCTCGATGTCGGCGATCGCCGCCGGCCCGCCCCAGTACTTGTCGAACCGCGAGAGGTGGACGGTGCCGCCCTTGTGCGAGGCGAGCCTCCACGGGCCCGAGCCGATCAGCGCACCGCCGGCGAGCAGGCTGCCGTCGTAGATGTGCATCGGCAGGATCGGGATCTCGGCGAGCGCGCGCAGCACCCAGCCGCTGGGCCGCTTGAGCCGGATCCGGAGCTCGTACGTCGTGATCAGCTCGACCGCCTCGATGTCGGCGAGGATCGGGTAAAGGTGGGTGACGCCGCGCCGTGGATCGCGGATCGCGTCGAGCGTGAACTGGACGTCGAGCGTCGTGAGCTGCCGGCCGTCGTGGAACTTCACGCCCGGCTGGATCTCGATGCGGATCTCGAGGCCCGAGGGCATGACCCGCCACGACCGCGCGACCCGCGGGGCATAGCGGCCGGCCGCCTGCCCGGCCTCGGGCGGCAGGTAGCGGAGCAGCGGCTCGAACACCGCACCCAGCGTGATCCGGCGGCCCCACGTCGTCGGGGCGACCAGCGGATGGAGCCGGCCCGGGTCGGCGTCGAGCTGGATCCGCAACGTGTGGGCG
>JALZOI010000368.1 GCA_030857245.1 Myxococcota bacterium | reverse complement strand
GCGCCGCGCGTCCGGCCGCGGCGCCCGCCGCCGGTCAGCCGCCCGGAGCGGCCGCGATGTCGTCGAAGGCGCTCATCTACTACCGCAAGGCGGAGCTGGCCCTCCGGCGCGGCGACCTGCGCGGCGCGCTCCTGCAGCTCAAGATGGCGATCGCCGCGGACCCGCAGTCCACGTTCTTGCGAAGCGCTCTCAGCGAAGTCGAAGCCGAAGTAGCGAAGACTCCGTAGGGATCCCGCGGACCGTTGCCACGAGGGGTTCCTTGTGACCAACTCCGAGGCGCCGCGCCACACCGGCGCGGTCAACCCCTCTCAAGGTACGCGAATGTCGCCGCGAACGACCACCGGAACATCGATCACGGGCCACGCCCTCTGGCATCCCCCGACCGTCCTCGAGAATCCCGAGCTCTGCGTCGCGTTCAACGAGTTCGTGCGCCGCGAGAATGCGAAGCATGCTGAGGCGATCGCGGCCGGCACCCGCGAGCCACTGAAGGAGTCGTCGCCCGAGTTCATCGTCAAGGCGTCGGGGATCGTCCGTCGCTATGTCCAGGACAAGACCGGGCTGCTCGATCCCGAGCGGATGTGTCCGAACATCAAGGATCGTCCCGAGGACGAGCTCAGCATCCAGGCCGAGTACGCCGTCAACGCGGCGCGGCCGGCGCTCGCGCGTGCCGGCAAGACCGGCGAGGACGTCGATCTCGTCGTGCTCGGCTGCTCGAACCTGCAGCGGCTCTACCCCGCCCTCTCGATCGAGGTCCAGCACGCGCTCGGCGCGCGCGGCTACGGCTTCGACATCTCGCTCGGCTGCTCGGCGGCGACCGGCGCGACCCAGCTCGCCTCGCAGGCCGTCCGCCTCGGCCAGGCGAAGTGCGCGCTCGTCGTCGTCCCCGAGCTCACGACCGGGCACATGAACTGGAAGGAGCGCGACAGCCACTTCATCTTCGGCGACGCGTCGGTCGCGCTCGTGATCGAGCCGACCGAGCGCGCCAAGCCAGGCTCGTGGGAGATCCTGTCGACGCAGATGCTGTCCAAGTGGTCGAACACCATCCGCAACAACCGCGGCTACCTCGACCGCTGCGATCCGGAGACCGAGCACGACGACACGCTCAAGCTGTTCCACCAGCAGGGCCGGCGGGTGTTCAAGGACGTCGTGCCGATCGCCGAGAAGTTCATCAAGGACCACCTCGCGATGCACGAGCTGGCGCCGCAGCAGGTGGCGCGCTACTGGCTGCACCAGGCGAACGGGCCGATGAACGCGCTGATCTCGAAGCGCGTCCTCGGACGCGAGGCGACCCGCGACGAGGCGCCGATCATCCTGGACGAGTTCGGCAACACCGCATCGGCGGGCTCGCTGCTCGCGTTCTCGCGACACAACGAGGACCTGGCGGCCGGCAGCTACGGGATGATGGCGTCGTTCGGCGCGGGCTACTCGCTCGGCTCACTGCTGCTGCAGCGCCAGTAGCGCCGGCTCGCCGGTCCGGCGCGGTGTCGCCTCGAGGTTGCACACCCGCGGGGGCGTAACCGGCGTCGCACCGCCGGTGAGTCATCGCGCCATCGCCCGAGGCGCCGGCGTATGATCCCGGCAATGCCTCGCTCGTCCCGGCTGCTGGCCGTCGGTCTCCCGCTGATCCCGCTGCTCCCGCTGCTCCTCGGGGCCTGCGGCGATGGTCCCGACGGCACGCCCGTCGCGGCCGCCTGCAACCCGCTCGGCGAGACCGGCTGCGTGCTGCCGTGGCCGTCGTCGATCTACCAGGTCGAGGACACCGCGTCGCCCACCGGGATCCGCCTCGATGTTCCGGCCGGCGCGCTGCCGCTGAACTTCGATGACATCCCGATCGACACCGCCTGGATCAACCGGCGCACCGGGTTCTCGCCGATGTCGCAGATCCTGCTGACGTTCGAGGGCGGTGTCGACGGCGCGAACCTCGTGGGCCAGGACGCGATGGCCGACAGCCTGACCGACGCCAGCCCGACGGTGCTCGTCGACATGACGACCGGCGCGCGCGTCGCACACTTCGCCGAGGTCGACGTCAACGAGCTCGACAAGCCCGCGGAACAGGTGCTGTACCTGCGCCCGGCCGTGCGGCTTGCTGGCGGGACGCGCTACGCGGTCGGGATCCGCAAGAGCCTGCGTGGCAAGGCCGGGGGCGCGCTGCCGATCACGCCGGCGTTCAACGCGCTGCTCGCCGGTCGCGCGACGGGGCACGCGCGGCTCGATGCCGTGCGCGCCGGATACCCGGCGGTGTTCGCGGCGCTCGCCGGCGCCGGCGTGCCCAAGGACGATCTCGTCGTCGCGTTCGACTTCGTGACCGCGGATGACGACGCGATGATCGCGGATCCGCTCGCGGCGCGCGACGCGGCGCTCGCCGTGGTCGGTGATGGCGAGGGCGTGGCGTACTCGATCACGTCCGAGCTGGTGGCGCCCGCGCCCGGCATCGCGCGGATCGTGCAGATCAAGTACACGACGCCGCAGATCGCGGACCTCGGCGGAGCCGGGTTCCACCGCGACGCCGCCGGCCAGGTCATCGTGATGGGCTCGACGATGGCGAGCGCGACGCTCGTGATCCCGACGTGCGCGACGCCGGCCGCGAAGGCCAGCATCATGATCTTCGGCCACGGCTTCTTCGGGGGCCTCGGCGAGGCGACGAGCGCGACGATGCGCACGATCGCCGTCGGCACCTGCAGCGTGATCGTCGCCGGGGTGTGGCGCGGGATGTCGTCCGACGAGTCCGCCGACGTGCTGCTCGCGCTCAACGACCTCAACAAGCTGCCCGGCTTCGGCGAGCGGATCTGGCAAGGCATCGTCGACTTCATGACGTTGACGAAGCTCGCGAAGGGCAAGCTCGCCCGCGAGGTCTTCGTCACCACGCAGGGCCAGCCGCAGGCGTTCGTCGATCCGGCGCGCACGTGGTTCCTCGGGATCTCGCAGGGCCACATCCTCGGCAGCACGCTGTACGCGTACGACCCGACGCTGACGCGCGGCGTCCTCGAGGTCGGGGGCGCGAACTGGGCGCTGATGTTCGAGCGCTCCAACAACTGGGCGGCGCTCAGCCTGCCGCTCAAGGGCTCGTACGGCGGCGTGATGCCGTCGGTGATCCTCCAGCAGGTCGTCCAGATGGGGCTCGAGATCGTCGACGGCGGCACCGTCGCGCGGCGCATCCTCGGGGACGGCGTCCCCGGCACGCCCGCGAAGCAGTGGCTGCAGGTGATGTCGATGGGCGACTGCGCGGTCCCGAACCTCGCGAGCGAGTACCAGGCCCGCTCGCTCGGGCTCCCGCTGCTCGGCCCGACCGTGAAGACGCCGTACGGCTTCACGCCGACGACCGGGCCGCTGCCGAGCGCGTTCGTGATCATGAACGAGTCGCCGACCCCGCTGCCCCCGACGACCAACGAGGCGTTCCAGTACGACAACGTCGCGCACGAGAACGTGCGCGTGCGCGCCGCGAGCATCCAGCAGGTCAAGCACTTCGTCGACACCGGCGTGATCGAGAACTTCTGCACCGGCGCGTGTGACTGCGCGGCCGGCGCGTGCGGCGCCTTGCCGTGAACCGCCCGGGGCCGCTCCGGAGGTCCGTATTTCGGACAACGATCTCGCGGTTTTGGGATGTCGGACCCACCTGATAGGGTCTCTCCCCATGTTGTCGACCCACGCCCGTGACGGCGCCGACCCCGGCGAGAGCGTCCTCGCGCGCGTGCTCGCGCGGTTCGGGCACACCTCGCTACGGCCCGGCCAGGCCGAGGTGATCGCCGACCTGTTCGCCGGGCGGCCGGTGGTCGCGGTGATGCCGACGGGCGCCGGCAAGTCGCTGTGCTACCAGCTGCCGGCCGTCGTGCTCGGCGAGAAGGGCGGCGTCACGCTCGTGGTCTCGCCGCTGATCGCGCTGATGAAGGATCAGGTTGATGCGCTGACCGCGCGAGGCGTGCCGGCGGTCGCGCTGACCTCGCAGGCCGGTGCCGACGAGCAGCGCGACATCCTCGATGGCATCCGCGCCGGCCAGTACACGCTGATCTACGTCGCGCCCGAGCGGTTCCGGAGCCCGCGCTTCGTCGAGGCGCTGCGCTCGCTCGCAGGCCGGCTCGCGCTGATCGCGATCGACGAGGCGCACTGCATCTCGGAGTGGGGACACGACTTCCGGCCGGACTACCGGCGGCTCGGCGAGATCGTGAAGGAGCTCAAGGCGCCGCGGATCGCGGCGTTCACGGCGACGGCGACGCCCGAGGTCCGGCTCGACATCACCCACCAGCTCGGGCTCGAGGGCGCGCGGCTCCACGTGCGCGGCTTCGACCGTCCGAACCTGCACTACTCCGTGGTCAAGGCCGGCGGCACCGCCGACAAGTCGAGCCAGCTCGCCGAGCTCGTGCGGATGCGCGAGGGCGGCGTCGCCCTCGTCTACGCGGCGACCCGCAAGAACGCCGAGCAGTACGCGGCCGAGCTCAAGACCTCCGGCATGCGCGTGCGCGTCTACCACGCGGGTCTCAAGGACAACGTCCGGGAGACGGCGCAGGACACGTTCATGGCGGGCAAGCTCGACGTGATCGTCGCGACCAACGCGTTCGGCATGGGCGTCGACAAGAGCGACATCCGGCTGGTCGTCCACGCCGACATCCCCCGCAGCCCCGAGGCGTACTACCAGGAGGCCGGGCGCGGCGGGCGCGACGGCAAGCCGACGCGCTGCGTGCTGCTGTTCAACCACGGCGACATCCGGCTGCAGGAGTTCCTGATCGACGCGTCGTATCCGTCGGCGGACGTGCTGCGCGGCGTGTGGAAGCTGCTGCGGATGCAGCCGATGCTCGGCGAGATCTCCTCGTTCGGGGCCGGCGACGACCAGCTCGAGGCGCGGCTGCGCAAGCACCTCGAGCTCGCCGGTCACAAGGTCAACGGCGCGGTCATGGGCGCGGCGCTGCGGATCCTCGAGCGCCACGGCATGCTGCGACGCGACGACGAGCGGCTCGCCGCCACGCGTCCCGATCCGGGCGTCTACCCCGCGCTCGACGTCGAGTCGCTCGCGCGCCGGGCCGAGAACGAGCGCAGCAAGCTGCGGACGATGATCGAGTACGCGTACTACCCGCGGTGTCGCCGCCAGATGGTGCTCGAGTACTTCGGCGACCAGGACTGGGCGAGCCGCGAGCGGACGTGCGGCGCGTGTGACAACTGCGAGGCCGTCGCGCACGGCAAGCCGACCGGGCTCTCGGACGCGGAGCAGCGGGCGATCCGCGGGACGCTGCTGCTCGTCGGCGCGCTCAACGGTCGGTACGGCCGGGCCAAGGTCAGCGCGCTCGCGCTGGGCACCGAGGACGACCCGAAGTTCGAGGAGCTGGTCGAGCGAGGCTGCCTGCGCGGCTGGGGCAAGAATCACGCGATGGATCTGCTGCGCGCGCTCGAAGGCGCCGGGCTCATCGAGGTGTCACGCGGCGAGTACCCGACGATCGCGACGACCAAGCGCGGCGATCAGGTCGCCGTCGGCAAGCTCGATCTCGGGGACCTCGGGATCCAGATGCCGACCGCCGCGAGCAGCAAGCGAGCGCGCACGCGGGCCCCGAAGTCTCGCTTCAAATAGCGGCTTCGAGGTCGCGCTTCGAGTCGCGGTAGCAGGCGGTCTACGAGGCCTGCAAATACAAAGTCTTACGAGCCGTCCTATTCGATTCAGAATATTCTAATTCGGTATAGAATCAACCGGCTAGTAAGATGTCGAAGTTACGACCAAATGTGGATCCGCTACGGGTGCGAATTGGCACCCGGGTTCGGGAGCTTCGCGAGCAACGTAGCTGGTCGCAGGCGGAGCTCGCGAAGCGACTGCGGCTGTCCCAGCCACGGCTCAGCAATATCGAACGCGGCCTGGCCTCGCTCACGGCCGAGCAATTCCTCGAAGTGCTGACCACCTTCAACGAGACCACAGCAGCCTTCACGGGCCGCGCGGTGGAGAGTGCCGAGCTCGAGCTCCAGAACGCGCTCGGTCGTCTGGGTGCCACCCACCTCCACGTCACCGAGCGAGTGGTGCCCAGTGAACGGCTCGCCGACCCACACGAGGCGATCTTCGCCACGCTGAAACAAGGTGGGTCTCGGTTGCTGACCTCACTTGCTCCGGTCCTGGTCGAGCAGGCAGAGACGTTGAATCTCACGCGACTGGCTGTTGATCTCGACAGCGTCGGGCTCCGCCGTCGGTTGTACTGGGTGCTCGAGAACACGTTCGAGGCCATCGGCCTGGATACAAAGCAGGTCGGAGCGAGGAGCTCGACGCGTTACCGTCGAGCGAGCCGGATGATCGAGATGGCTCTGGAGTTCGGGCGCGGCTACGAGCAGCACCTCTCTCCCACGCTGCCCGACGTGCTCGATTCGAACATCCGGACCAAACAAACCGCGGAACAGGTCCGTAGCGCGGGATCCGCCATCTCCCGGCGGTGGTTGATCGTGAGTCGGCTGCACCCGGCTGACTTCCTCCGCGCCCTTCAGGAAGCTCGTGCAGGCGATTGAGGATTTCTTCCGGGGGATCGACCGCCATGGACCGCGACAAAGTGCCGGCAAGCTCGAGCTGCGGATCATCGGCTCGACGGCGTTGATGCTCCAGACCGACTACGAACGCGGAACCAGCGACAGCGACGTGCTCGAGAGCCGCAACGGAGATGCCGAGGTGCGCGCACGGTTGCTCGCGATCGCAGAGCGCGGGACCGAGCTGGCGCGACGCCATCGCATGCACTTGCAGATCGTGCTGGAGGCCATCCCCTTCCTCCCGCGGCGTCCGTCATGGCACCCCGTTCCCGGGCTCGCCGATCTGACGCACTTCACCGTCACGGTGCTCGACATCGTCGACGTCGTTGTCAGCAAGCTGCTGCCCTTTCGACCGAGCGATATCGACGACATCGCGGCGATGGTCGCGCGAAGCCTGGTACCGCACGGAGCGCTGGTGGGACGGTTCACCGACGCGGTAGCCGTCTTCGCCGACGAGGCCCGGGCCGATGACCTCCCTCGCTGCGTCGATAACCTGCACCAGATCGAGCGCGACCATTTTGGTGTCGCAGCGTCGGACATCCAGCTGCCCTCCTGGGTCTAGGTAGGTAGTGACGACGCCGTGGCGAGCACCGTGCCCGCAGATCCGACTTCCTCGGAGGCCCGTCGTCTCGGCATCCTTCGCACCGGAATAGAGGCACGCCGTGCGCATGTTCGCGGTCATGCCGTTTCGTGTAGCTCCGCTCGTGGTGGCCCTCGCGGCGTGTGGTGCGTCGACGCCCGACGAGGCTGCGCCGAACCCGGCGAGCGCTGCGCCGCAGTCC
>JALZOI010000367.1 GCA_030857245.1 Myxococcota bacterium | reverse complement strand
GCGCAAGGCCTCGTAGCCGCGGTGCGCGCGGACCTTCATCGCGCCGACCGTGGTCCCCGCGATCTCGGCGGCCTCGGCGACGGTCTTGCCGTCCAGCTTGGTCAGCACGACGGCCTCGCGCTGCTGGGCGGGGAGCTCGGCGAGGGCATCCAGGGTGGCCTGGACCAGCGCCGGGTCGGCGCGCGGCTCGTCGCGGCGGCCGTCGGGGTCGCCCTGGAGGTCGGCGCGCTGCTCGGGCAGCTCGTCCCCGTCGCCGACCCGGACCACGGCACGCTTCTGGCGCCGGGCCTCGTCCAGGAAGGTCCGGTGGGCGATCGAGTAGATCCACGGGACGGGATCCGCCCCCCTGACGTAGGCCCCGCGGGCGCGGTGGACCTTGAGGAAGGTCTGCTGGAGGAGGTCGTCCGCGAGCGCCCGATGCCTCGCCATCTTCAGTAGATAGCCGAGGAGGCGGGGGGCAACGAGGGCGTAGAGCTCGCGAAACGCCCCCGCCTCGCCGTCACAGTACCGCTCCATCAGGTCCTTTGCGTCGGCCATGCGACCGCCCCGGGTATACGCCAGACCACCCCCCAGGTTACAGGCCTCCTCCGCTTGCTCTCGTCGACGGGTTTGCGGATAACACGCCCATGGCAACCGGTCGTCGTAGCAAGAGCAAGCTGTCCAAGCGCCCCAAGTACAAGCAGGCGCGATCGCTCAAGGGCCGCAAGATGAAGGCGAAGAAGAACGCGGCCCACAAGCGGGGCCTCGGCAAGAACAAGGCGCGTCGGCGGGTCCGCGGCACGAAGAAGAAGTAATCCGCGGGCCCCCCCGCGCATCAAGCGCGGGCTTCAGAACCATCCACGATCAGCGGATCGCCCAGGCGATCAGCAGCTGCCCGGCGAAGTAGGCGGGCAGCCCCCACAGCTTGTTCGTGAAACTGCGAGCGACGAACCGGTCGCGCGCAACCGCGAGATCCGACGCGAAGAACAGCAGGGCTCCGACGACGAGGAGCATGCCGCGCGGAGTCGGGAGCGCGTGGCGTGCCGCGATCGCGCCGATCACCATCGCGACGATCGCGCCGACGTAGACGGTGACCGGGACCTTCAGGGAGCCGAGGCGCGGCCACAGGTACGCGAGCGCGCCACCGCCGATCGCGAGCACGGGCAGCGCGCTCAGGCCGGCGCCGCCCGGCCACCGCTCGGGCGGCACGAGCTGCGCGATGCCGATCACGTACGCGAGGTGGCCGACGAGGAACGCGCCGAGCCCGGCGAGGAACGCGCGGCTGCCGCGGCCGAGCAGGGCGACGTCGCCGATCGCGCCGAAGGCGAGGCCGACCACCATCCACGTGGCGAACGCACCACCGCGGCCGAGCGCGGCGGCGCCCACGCTGACGAAGCATGCGGCGGCGATGCACTTCGACGCGATGCGCACCTGCTCGAGGTTGCGTGCGAGGTCGGGGGACCGCGCGAGCCGGCGCTCCATCAGCACGAGCACCACGCACGCCCACCCGCACATCGCCGTCGCGGTGAATGCGAGGACGCTCAACCGATGCCCCCGGGTTGCTCGTGCCCCGGAATCCAGCCCGCGAGGGCGTGCGCGACGTGCTCGAGGCGATCCTGGCCCCAGAACAGGTGCCGGCCGTTGACGACGAACGTCGGCACGCCGAACGTGCCCGCCGCCTGGGCCGCGCTCGTGTTGGCGGCGAGCGCAGCCTTCACGCGCGGCTCCTGCGTCGCCTCGACCCACGCCGCGGGCAAGCCCTCGCGCTCGAGCAACGCGCGCAGCGTCGCCTCGTCCTCGAGATCTTGCTGCTCGGCCCACATCGCGCGGCCGAGCGCGATCGCGAGCCGGACCCCCGCGTCGGCCCCGGCCTCGGCCGCGAGCAGCGCGAGGCGCTGCGCCGTGACCGTGCGCTGCGGGAACTTCGACGGCTGCTGGAACGGGACGCCCCACCACCGCGCCCAGCGCACCATCTCGAGGCCGACGTAGCGCGCCTTCGGTGGTGGCATCGCGAACAGCGGCACGTTCGCCTGGCCGAGGTCGCGGAACAGCGCGCCGAGGAGGATCGGCACGAGCCGAGGCCGCGCGCCCGCCGCGATCAGCGCGGGGAGCTGCGCCAACGCGAGGTACGAGAACGGGCTCGCCACGTCGAAGTAGACGTCGAGGGTTGCGGTCGGCAGCGCGGGCGCGGCGGGCACGAGCGGCCGGGCGCCGCCGGGAGGTGCCGCGTCGTCGTCGGGACGCCAGCCGGCGAGGATCGCCTCGACCCACGGCATCCGGTCCTGCCCCCACACGAGGATCGGTGCGCGGTCCGGCTCGCGGAGCACCCACGCCGGGGCGCCGAAGATCCCGAGGCCGATCGCCTCGTCGGTGCGGGCGCGGAGCTCGTCCTTGATCGCGTCGGTGTCGGCGTGCGCGAGGGCGAGCGCGATCTCGTCACCGGGGAGCTCGGCCGCGACGAGGGCCGCCGCGATCACGGCGTCCGTCGTGATGTCCTCGCCGCGCTGCCAGTACGCGGCGTAGAGCCCGGCGATCGCGGCGGGCCACCGGGAGTGGGGCAGGCCGAGCAGCGTCCGCAGCGCGCGGACCGTGCGCATCGGGTGCGCTGCCGGCATCCGGAACGGCACGCCGAAGCGCTCGGCCCAGCGCTGCATGTCGCGGAGGTTGTGAGCGGCCTTGACGGCGGACAGCGTCGCCATCGGGCCATCGCCCGCGCCGATCCCCCGGAACACGCCGCCCAGCAGCATCGGGCGCCAGTCGATCGCGACGCCAAGGGTGTGCGCGTGCTGCGACGCGAGGTAGGCGTAGGGGCACGAGAAGTCGAACCACAGCTCGAGCACGCGGGCGGAGCATACCGGGTGATCTTGTGGCGACGGCATTGATTCACGGGCACTTGGCACTTTCCCCCCGCCGCACGCGCACGGTAGATTCGGGGCGTTCGGTTATGGCCAAGCTGGTCGACGGGTTCAAAGACGGTCGCGCGGAGCTCGGGCGCAGGACGTTCCTGGTGCCCGAGAATCACGCCGAGGTCCTCGCGTTGCTCTATCACGAGCAGACCGGGATCGTCGGTGGGCTGCCCGTCGGGCCGGTCACGACCGACCCGTTCGGCGCGCACGGCATCCGCATGTATCCCGACCAGGACCCGGTCGTCCTCGAGGAGACCCGCCGCTACTTCGAGAAGCTCGCGGAGCGGTTCTCCAACGATCTGCCGAAGGCGTAGCCGCTGCGCGTTCCCGCGGACCCGTCGTGGATGATCCGGGCTAGGCCGGGTCTGCCCCGTCTGCTAGGTTCCCCCGCGTGAGAGCTCGGTTCGGGGCGGTGGCGCTGGGCGCGACCGTCGCCGCGTTTGGGGCCGCGGCCCTGGGCGCCCCGCAAATCGCCTGCAGCGGTACGCAGGCCCGCTCCGGTGGCTGTAGCAAGGACACCGATTGTCGGGATCCCCGCGTCTGCGAGCGTGGGGTGTGCGTCGAGCCGCGCGCCGCGGCGGCCGCCGTCGCCCCGATCCCCGGCGAGCCGGTCGTCTCGACCACGCCGGTGACGGGCCCGCCGGCGTTCGCGATGTTCGGCGGCGACGCGCGCCACACCGGCCGGCGCGGTGGCCCCGTGCCCGCGCGCGCACCGAAGGAGCTGTGGAAGGCGACGACCGGCGACGTGATCGCGGGCTCGCCGACGATCGGCCCCGACGGCACGATCTATGTCGCGTCGCACGACAGCGCGCTCCACGCGTTCGATCCGAGCGGCGCGCTCAAGTGGAAGCACGCGACGGGCGATCGGTCGTGGAGCACGCCGGCGGTCGCCGCGGACGGCACGATCTACCTCGGCTCCGACGACGATCACCTCTACGCGGTGAACCCCGATGGCTCGCTCAAGTGGAAGCTCCGCCTCGGCGCTTGCGATCCGAAGGGCTTCGGCCCCGAGTCGTCGCGGTGCGATGTCGACGGCGGCCCCACGATCGGCCCGGACGGCACGATCTACGTCGGCGGCGACGGCATCCACGCCGTGTGGCCTGACGGCACGCTGCGCTGGAAGCTGGCGACCGCCGAGCACGTCGCGTCGACGCCGGCGATCGGCGCCGACGGCACGGTCTACGCCGGCAGCCAGGACGACGCGCTGTATGCGGTGGGCGAGGACGGCGTGAAGAAGTGGGAAGTCCGCACCGGCGGTGACGTCGACGCCGCGCCGATGATCGGCAACGATGGCACGATCTACGTCGGCAGCGATGACCACGCGCTCTACGCGATCAGCCCGCGCGGCACGGTCACGTGGAAGACGCTCACCGCCGCTCCGATCCGCGGCGGCGCGGCCCTCGGTGCCGATGGCACGATCTACGTCGGCTCGCTCGATGGTGCGCTCTACGCGATCGCGCCGAATGGCAAGGTCCGGTGGAAGGTCGCCGCCGCCGACAAGATCGCCGCCACGCCCGCCATCGCCAGCAATGGCACGATCCTCATCGGCACGGGGGACGAACATCTCTACGCCGTCTCGCCAACCGGCACTCTCTTGTGGCTGTTGCCGCTGGGCGGCGACGTCGATACGACGCCCGCCATCGCGCGCGACGGCACGATCTACGTGGCCAGCGATGCTGGCCATCTGCATGCATTTCGATAAGTAAGCGAAGGAAAGCTGACTCTCATGACATTTTTCGATCGACAGGTGGTCGTCGAGACCCTGTCTCGCCTGGTCACCCCGGGCATCAAGCTCACCGCGCTCGCCGACGAGCTCGGCGCGCGCAAGCACGAATACACCGAGCTCCGCTCGATCCTGTTCGACCTCGTCGAGGAGGGCACGGTCCACGTGCTCACCGGTGGCGCGTTCGCACTCGCTCCGTCGGGTCGCGCCAGCGATCCGCACGGCAAGCCACTCCCCGATCCCGCGAACGAGAAGCCGCGCGGCAAGCCGGCCGCGCGCAAGCCCGAGCCGCCGAAGGCCAAGCCCAAGCACCGCAAGGGTGCGATGCCGTGGGGGCCCACTCGCGGATCAAGCGACCCCAATGGTGACAAGCGCGGCGGTCGCGACGCCACGCGCGGAACCTCACCCGCGCAGCCAGCGGGGGCTCTCGGAACGCGGGGTGCGCGGCCGCGGCCCGCCGCTCCGAAGCCCTCGGCGGCGCGCGAGGAGTATGACCCCGAGACGGGCGAGGTCCGGCCGATCGCCGCGAAGGCGCCACCGCTGGTGACGCCGCCGGCCTTCGGCACGAAGGCCACGCCGGCGCAGGCACGCCTCCCGGTGACCGGCGCGACGCCCTCGATCGGCGTCGACGATGACGGCCGCACGAAGGGCCGGATCACCGTGCACCCCGCCGGCTATGGCTTCGTGCAGATCGACACCGGCGAGACCGTGTTCGTGCCCGCGAAGTACCGCGGGCTCTCGCTCGACGGCGATCTCGTCGCGGTCGACACCTGGCCCGGCGTGCGTGGCACCGAGGGCCGCGTCAGCGACGTGATCGCGCGCGGCCGCGCGCGGCTCACCGGCATCCTCCGCCGGATCGGCCGCACGATGTACCTCGAGCCCGATGATCCGCGGATCGCCGCGGACTACGGTCGGGTCGGCGTCGACGACGCGCAGGCCGGCAAGGATGGCGATGCGATCGTCATCGAGATCACGCGCTATCCCGATGCGGCGCGGCGAGAGCTCGCGGGCAAGCTGCTCAAGGTCCTCGGTGACCCCGAGGATCCGCGCACCGAGATCGAGAAGATCCTCGCGTGCGCCGTGATCCCGCTCGAGTTCCCCGAGGAGGCACTCGCGCAGGCGAAGGCGACGCCGCAGGAGGTCGGGCCGACCGACCTCGCGGACCGCATCGATCTTCGCGATCGCCGGTTCTGCACGATCGATCCCGAGACCGCGCGCGACTTCGACGATGCGCTCTGCATCGAGGACAGTCCGCACGGCGGGCCCCGCGTGTGGGTCGCCGTCGCCGACGTCTCGCACTACGTGCGCTGGGGCGACGCGCTCGACAAGGAGTCGACGATCCGCGGCGTCTCGGTGTACCTGCCGGACCGCGTGATCTCGATGCTGCCACTGCAGCTGTCGTCGAACATCTGCTCGCTCAATCCGATGGTCGATCGCTGCGCGATGGTCGTGCGCCTCGACTTCACGCCCGACGCCGAGCTCGCCGACATCGGCTACGCGGCCGCGGTGATCAAGAGCAAGGCGCGCCTCGACTACCCGGGCGTCGCGGCCGCGCTCGGCGGCGACTTCCGCGGCCGTCGCGAGGAGTATCGGCCGTGGGAAGGCGAGCTGCACCGGCTCCACGCCCTCGCGCAGGTGCTGCGCAAGAAGCGGCAAGCCCGCGGCTCGCTCGATCTCGAGCTCGCCGAGCCCAAGGTCGTGCTCGACGCCGACGATCCCCGCCTCGTGCGCGACGTCGTCAAGGCGAAGGGCGATCCCGCGGTGAAGATGGCGTACCAGCTCGTCGAGGAGTTCATGATCGCCGCCAACGAGGCGGTCGGCACGTTCTTCCGCAAGCGCAACGCCACCGCGGTGTGGCGCGTCCACGCTCCGCCGGCGCCCGATCGCGTCGCGCTGCTCGCCGAGATGCTCGCGGCGTATGGCATCGCGGTCGACGTCGACGAGGCGATCACGCCCATCGGCATGAAGCGCGTGCTCGATCAGATCGCGGCGCAGCCCGGCGCGCAGGCGCTGTCGTTCCTCGTGCTGCGCACGCTGACGCAGGCCGTCTGGGACACCGTGCCGATCGGCCACTTCGGCCTCGCCTCCGGCGACTACCTGCACTTCACGTCGCCGATCCGGCGCTACCCGGATCTGCTGGTGCACCGGCTGCTCAAGTACCACCTCCACCGCGATGGCAGCCCGTCGGGTGGTGGGTACGCGAAGCCGCCGCCGCCGATCGAGACGCTCAACGAGCTCGCGCGCAACGCGAGCCAGCAGGAGCGTCGCGCGATGACGGCCGAGCGCGAGGCCGTCGCGATGTACCGCGCATACATGATGCGCGATCAGGTCGGCGAGGAGTTCGAGGGCGTGGTCTCGGCGGTCACCAGCTTCGGTGCCTTCGTCGAGATCGAGGAGCCGTACGTCGAGGGCCTGATCAAGCTCGACTCGCTCGGCAGCGAGCAGTGGACGCACGACGCGATCCACATGCGGCTGACCGGCGCGCGGACCGGCCGCACGATCGAGCTCGGCGACAAGGTCAAGGTCGAGGTCAACAACGTGTCCGTGACCCGCCGCCGGATCGACTTCACGCTGCTCGCGACGAACAGCACGCGGCCGCGCAAGCCCGCGAAGCTGCAGGCGCCGCCCGCGACCACCGAGCGCGTCGGGCTCGCCCGCCGCAAGC
>JALZOI010001001.1 GCA_030857245.1 Myxococcota bacterium | reverse complement strand
ACAGCTGCTCGACCTACGAGGTCTACGACACGACGATCGAGCCCACCTCGATCCGTTCGGTCGAGCGCCAGCTCGTCTCACACGCGCGCGGCCGCGGCATGGAGACGTCGACGCGCGTGCTCGACGTCGCGGGCACCGACGACGCGCTGATCGTGGAGTATCGGCAAGCCGGCGCGCACGGCTTCGATCTCGTCGCGCTGAAGTCGAACGACGCCAAGGTCCGCATGCTGCAGTGCCACGTGCCGTGGTTCGAGAACGCGAAGTCGATCCCGACGCGCGAAGCGACGTGCACGGACACGATCGGTGTCTTGTTGACGCGCCCCGTGCAAGCGGGCCGCGAGGTCAGCCCCGAGTGCACGCGCGCGACGAATCACATCGCGAAGCTGCCCGGCCGCACGGATCCGCCGGATGGCTCCGACGATCTCCATCACGCACTGCGCGCGTTCGCGGCGCGCTGCACCGAGAAGGTCGCCGCGTGCGCGCTCGCGTCGACGACCTTCGTCGAAGCGACACTCTGCACCGACTAGGCCCGACGTGTTCGACATGCCGTGGATCGACCTCGGACCCGGGGTGGGGATCGGTGCGCGCCCGCGATCATCGGCCACGCATTCGCGTCCGGTTGGCTCGACGTACGACGCGAAGCCGCAGCCCCTAGCGGCGCGCGAGCTTGCGCGCGCGCCGCAGAAACAGCGGCACCAGCAGCCGGTAAAACCCGCGCCAAAACCGCTGCAGGCCGACGCCGCTCCGCTCCTCGCGATCGACGCGCGCACGTGGATGTGCGAGTACGCGTCCCGCGCTGCCGCGCAATGGCTCCACCGTCACCTCGATGCGGCACACGTGCTTCACGTTTTTGTAGCCGTAGAGCTGCGGCACGATCAGGCGTAGCGGCGCGCCGTGCGCTCCGAGTGGCTCACCCCCGAGTCGATCTGCGAGCCACGCGGTCTCGTGCAGCGCGTCCTCGAGCGGAATCGTCGCGCGGTAGCCGTCGAGGGCGGTGATTCGCAGGTACGCCACGCCGCTGCGTGGGCGCGCGCGAGGCACGATGATGTCGTCCCAGAACCGGCGAAAGGGCATGCCGGACCAGCGGAGGTCGACCGCGCTCCACGTCGTCACGCAGTGCAGATCCGCGGTGAGCTCGGCCCGATCGCGAACCACCTCGTCGGGCGAGAGCTCGAGTGGCTGCTCGACGTCGCCGTCGATCCGCAGCGTGAAGTTGGCGGGGACGCGCGCGCCGCGCTTCATGTATTCGTCGAGACCAAACGGCGGCGGTGGTCCCGGCAAAGCGCGTTGTCCAGGTGGGAGCGGCATCGTGGATAGGATGCCGCAGCGCGTGATTTCGTTCTTCGCGTGAAGCGATCTACTGCTCCATCACCTCGGCCGCGGCGCGAAACGGCGGCTGGTTCGTATCCGTGATTCGTCGGGAGGGGTTAGATGTGCGGATGGACAAGCAAGCCATCGCACGCGATCTCGCGTCTCGCACCTTCCTGACGTTCGGCGGCAACGAGACGTTCCTGCTGTTCGTGCAGCAGTACCCGTTGCGGGAGTTCTGCGCGTTCGAAGTCGTCGGCGACGAGACCGCGTGGTCGCGTCTAGAGAACGACCTGCAGCGCCCCATTTTCGACGCCGCGGCGAGCAACGGCCACGGCGTGATCACTGACAGCTTGGTGTGGCGAGCGTCGCGCGACTACGTCGACCGCCTTGGCTACAAGGACGTCGCAGCCGTGAATCACCAAGCGATTGCGCGGACACGACGTATGATCGACGAGTGGAAAGCTTCGAGCTCCCACGCGGCGACGCCGATCATTCTGGCGGCCGACGTTGGGCCTCGCGGCGACGGCTACGCCGCCCAAACGCTCTCCCCCGAGGTAGCGCGCGTCTACCACGCTGCGCAGGTCGACGCGCTCGCCGCCGCCGGCGCCGACCTCGTCGTCGCCCTCACAATGACGAACGTCCCCGAGACGATCGGCCTCGTCCAGGCGGCCACGCGTGCCGGTTTGCCGGTGTTGGTGTCGCCGACGGTCGAGACCGACGGCACGGTACCTGACGGCTCGACCCTCGGCGACTTTGTCGCGGCGGTCGACGACGCGACGGGCGGTGACCCGGTGGCGTACATGGCGAACTGTGCGCACCCCATCCATATCGAGGCGACGCTGCGCGCGGCGGCCGATCGTGGCGAGTCTTGGCTCCCGCGCTTCCGCGGTCTGCGCGCGAACGCGT
>JALZOI010001000.1 GCA_030857245.1 Myxococcota bacterium | reverse complement strand
TACGCGGCGATTCCGATGATGGGCGACGACAGGCTCGCGCCGCTCATGAAGGCCTACGATGAGGTGGTCCGTCGTCACGAAATCTTTCGCGCGGTATTCGGTCTGATTTGAGGGGATGGCTCAGGGGTGGCACGGGTGGCACCGATGTCGGCAAGGCAATGGGCGTGAATACATGGGCCGCGTTCGCGGGCACCGATGAGACCGCGGTTGTCGCGGGAGATTTCGCGATGCTCGAGAGTGAGCTGCAGAACGTGCTCAAGGCGCTACGCAAGGCCGGAATTTACGTGGTCGCGATCCACCAGCACATGACGGGCGAGGAGCCGCGCATCATGTTCCTGCATTTCTGGGCTGTGGGACCGGCCGAAGCGCTCGCGCGGGGCATCAAGGGTGCGCTCGACACGCAGGGGAGTTAATCGAGCGAACCCGGACTAAGATTCCGGCTCGGAGCTGGTGTACAGCGGCGATACCTATCTGTATCTTGCCCGAGATGCAGCTGTATCGGAGCCCGCGATGAGCGATCCGCGCTGGCTCCTGCTCATCCATCAGATCCCACCGAAGCCGGGGTACCTGCGGGTCAAGGCCTGGAGGCAACTGCAGCGGCTCGGCGCGGTCGCGGTCAAGAACTCGATCTATGTCCTGCCGAAGAGCGACGACGCCCACGAGGATCTGCAATGGGTCCTCCGCGAGATCACGGCGGGTGGTGGTGACGGCTCGATCTGCGAGGCGCGCTTCATCGACGGCCTCGCCGACGATCAGCTGGAGGCGATGTTCCACGCCGCACGCGACGCGGACTACGCCGAGCTCGCAACGTCGGCCGCGCGACTGAGCGACGACGGCGACGATCGCGCGCGCTTCGAACAGGAGGTCGCGCGGCTGCGGCGGCGCTTCGAGGAGATCGTCGCGATCGATTTCTTCGGTGCGCCCGGTCGCGACGCGGCGGATCGCCTGCTCGGTGCACTGGAAGCGAAGCTCGGGCCGGCGCCGTCGGCCGAGACGACCACGGCAGAGCAGCGACGTGCCGAGGTCCGCGGCAGCACGTGGATCACGCGCAAGGGCATCCACGTCGATCGGATGGCGAGCGCGTGGCTGATCCGGCGCTTCATCGACCCGGACGCGCGGTTTCAGTTCGTCGACGTCAAGCGACATCGCCATCAGCCCGGCGAGCTGCGCTTCGACATGTTCGAGGCCGAGTACACGCACGAGGGCGACCGCTGCACGTTCGAAGTCCTCGTCGAGCGCTTCGGGCTCGACGACGTCTCGCTGATCCCGCTCGCCGAGATCGTCCACGACATCGATCTGAAGGACGGCAAGTTCGGACGGCCGGAGACCGGCGGCATCGCGAGCCTAATCGCCGGCATCGCGATGGCGCACGCCGAGGACGAAAGCCGGCTCGCCCGCGCGTCGGCAGTCTTCGACGACCTGCACGAGTACTTCCGGAGAAAACCCAACACGACCAGGCGCCCCCGTGTCATCGAACCGAGCGATGAGGCTTCTGGGCCAGAGCGCGAGGCGATGGCCCGCGCCGGAAAGGAACCGACGTGAGAACTACAACCGCACTCGTGCTCGCGACGAGCACGATCCTCTCGCTGGCTTGTTCGAGCAAGAAGCAGCCCTCGGAGCAAGCGCCTGCTGCGCCGCAGTCGCCCGCGACGACGACGCCGGCCGTCGACGCGGTGGCCACAGCGCCGCCGGATGCCGCGGCTGCGCCGACTACTGCGCCATCCACGAACGCGCTCGGCTTCGACGGCGATCCTGCGGGGCAGCCTCCCAAGGGGATGACGTTCGCACGCACCGGCGACGGCGCGATGGGCAAGTGGCACGTGCGCGCCGAGGCCGATGCACCGTCGCCGCCGAACGTGCTCGCGCAGCTCGATCCCGACGACACCGACATGCGGTTCCCGATCGCCGTGACGGACGTGCAGCTGCGCGACGTGCGTGTTTCGGTGCGCTGCAAGCTGATCTCCGGCAAGGTCGATCAGGCGGCGGGGCTCGTCGTCCGCTATCGCGACGAGAACAACTACTACATCACGCGCACGAACGTGCTCGAGAACAACGTCCGCCTCTACACCGTCAAGGACGGCAAGCGGCGCCAGATCGCGAGCTGGAGCGGCCCCGTGAAGGCGAACGCGTGGCACGACTACGCGATCGAGATCCGCGGCGATCACATCCAGGTGTTCTGGAACGGCAAGCGCGTACTCGATCACCACGACGGTACGTTCACG
>JALZOI010000999.1 GCA_030857245.1 Myxococcota bacterium | reverse complement strand
CGGCGAGCCGCGTCGCGCTGCCCGCGCTGCCGGGCGCGCCGCTCCCTGCCGCCGGTGCCTCGGTCTTGCTGCTGCCGCAGGCCGCGACGCACACGAGGAGGATCCGGCGCACGTCGCGTCTTAGCACGCGGGTCTCACCGTCGGTGCTATACGTCCTCGGCCCATGTCGGAGCGGCGCTACCTCGTGAAGGAGATGTTCGGCCCCACGCTGCAAGGCGAGGGCGCCCACGCGGGCCGGGCGTGCGTCTTCCTGCGGTTCGCCGCGTGCAACCTCGCGTGCACCTGGTGCGACACCGACTTCGCCGCCGAGGGTGCGACGAAGCTGTCGGTCGACGAGATCGTCGCGCGGCTGCGCGAGCTCGATCGCAGCCACAGCGCGACGGTGATCGTCACGGGCGGCGAGCCGACGCTGCAGTGGGACGCCGCCCTCGCTGCGGCGATCCACGCGGCCGGCTTTCGCGTCCACATGGAGTCGAACGGCACGCGCCCCCTCGCGGGCCCCGTCGACTGGTTGACGATCTCGCCGAAGCCACAGTTCCACGCGTCGGTCTCCGCCACCTCGCCGCTCGCGCTCGCCGCGGACACCAGGCCCGACGAGGTCAAGGTCGTCGTCGATGACACCGTCGACGCGGCGGTCCTCGACACCTACGTGACGCGCTGGCGGTGCGATCACTACTTCGTCCAGCCGTGCATGGACGACCGCTATCCGCACCACCTCGCCCGCACGCTCGCGCTCGTCGAGGCCCGCCCACGCTGGCGGCTGTCCCTGCAGCTCCACAAGATCCTGGGCGTCCCGTGATCCTCGCGAGCGACGGCCTCCGCATGGATCGTGAGCCGGCGGCGCGCCGTGCGCCCACGCATTCTCAGGGTTCCCCGTAGATGACCGCAAGGACGCGGAGCGAGACCGAGCACGCCGGCACGTCGGCTGCAGCTTCGCGCGCCATGCCCGCCCCGCGACCGGCGCTCGCCCGGGGCTATATCGCGGAGCTCGACGGCCTGCGTGGCATCGCGATCCTGCTCGTCATCGTGCACCGGTTCTGGCCGCGGACCGGCGTCGGGGTCATGGCGGACGCCGCGGGCGCGGGCTGGATCGGCGTCGACCTGTTCTTCGTGATCAGCGGGTTCTTGATCGCCGGGATCCTCATGGAGACCCGCGGCGAGCCCGGCTACTTCCGCAACTTCTACGCGCGGCGGGTGCTACGGATCTTCCCGCTCTACTACCTGTTCGTCGGCGGCGTGCTGATCGCGTTCTCGGGCAACCCCGAGTTCCGCGAGCACGCCGGCTCGCCGATCTGGTACCTGCTGCACCTCGGCAACATCCCCGAGTCGATGCTCAACCACGACGTCCCGTACTGGCTCGCGCCGGTGTGGTCGCTCGCGATCGAGGAGCAGTTCTACCTGACCTTCCCGCTGCTGGTCGCGCTCGTCGCGCCGCGCCGGCTCGGCCCCGTGCTGATCGCGATGATCATCGCGGCGCCGCTGATCCGGCTCGGCACCATGCTCGCCCTGCCGGACCGCGAGCGCGTCCAGTACCTGTTCACGCTCTGCCGGATCGACACGATCGCGGTCGGCTGCCTGCTCGCGGTGATCGTGCGGCGCATCGATCTCGTGCGCTGGCGCCATCGCCTGATCCAGGGCGCGATGATCGTGACCGCCGGGGCGGGAGGGTTCGCGATCGTGACCGGCCTCGATCGCACGACCCCGGTGGGCCGCACGCTCGGCTACTCGGTGGTCGCGTTCGGCTGCGTCGCGGTGGTCGGGCTGGTCGTGCTGCTGCGCGACCAGCGCGCGACGAGCGTGCTCCGGATCGCGCCCCTCCGGTACCTCGGCAAGCTGTGCTTCGGGCTCTACCTGCTGCACCGCCCGGCCGACACGCTCGTCAGCGCGGCCGCGGTGCGCGTGGGCATCGTCGAGAGTGACCTGTGGCTGCTGCCCGTGAAGCTGCTGGTCGCCATCGTGCTCGCGACCCTGTCGTGGCGCCTGATCGAGCGGCCGTTCCTCAAGCTCAAGGATCTGTTCGCCTCGCAGAACCATCCCGCCGGGACCGCCGCGATCGGCACGGGCCCGGGCCCGCTCTCGCTGCTCCAGCGCGCGCTGCGCCTGATCGGGATCAGCGCGATCGTCTGCCTGCTCGCCGGCTGCCGCCCGGGCACGCCCGCCGTGGGCGACGCCGCCGCCGGCGACGACGCCGGCCCCGACGCTGCGACCGTCGACGCCAGCGGCGAT
>JALZOI010000998.1 GCA_030857245.1 Myxococcota bacterium | reverse complement strand
CGCCACCGGGTGCGCGTGGGCCACGACGTGGTGGCGATGACGGCGCGTCGCGCGAGCACGAAGCGGGCAGGCCGGCGCGACCTTCACGCGAACAGCACGGCCACGGGGACGCCACGGTCGCGCCGCGCGAGGGTCGCCCCTCGCAGGCTCACGGGGATCCCGCGATCTCGAGGGATGTCGCGGCGGACCGCCCGCGTCGCGATCAGGTCCGGCGCGCGCTCGATGGCAGCCGGGGCCACCCGGGCATCGAGCTGCACAGTCACTTCATGGGCATCGTGGACCCCGCGGTGTTCCGGCAGCGTGCGGCTGCGGCGGCCGGCGCCGACCAGGGCTCGTGGGTCCCGCTGCTCGACAAGATCGCGAGCCTGCCAGAGCTCGAAGCCGCCGCGAACGTGAAGCAGAACAAGGTGGATGCGCCGTCGGTGTTCAAGCACAAGCACGACGACGGTAAGATCACTCGCCGCGCGAAGGCCGGCGAGGCCGTGGAGATCGCCATGACCGCGCAGAAGCAGGTGCGTATCATGCTCGAGCGCGCGTCTGTCCCGAAGCTGCCCGACGCGGATCGAGCGGCGTTTCGCCGTGGCGCCGAGGTCGTCGCGGAGGAGGCGGCGCGGACAGCGCTGACCGCGACCCCCGAGACCCCCTTCGACGGCGCGTACGTCGTCATCGACGCGCTCGTCAAGACCACGTGGGGCGGCCCGGCCCGACCGGGCGACACCAATCAGCTCGCCGAGCAGCGCGCGTTCGACGACTACACCCGGGAGGCGATCCTTCGCCTCGCGGAGACCGGGACCGCCTACTCCGAGCAGTCGACGGGCATCAAGAAGCTCGCGGGCAGCGTCCACCCGGATCGGATCGACGCCGTGCATCGGCAGCTGATCGCGGAGGGCAAGCTCCGGCCCGGCCAGGTCGACATCAAGATGCTCGGCATGATCAAGACGGGGCACTTCGGCGCGCGCGACCCGAAGCTGCCGCCCACCGGTGAGCCTGGCACCCGAAGCCCCGCGGACCACCAGCGGGACGCCGCCACGGCGCGCCATCAGGCCGCGCATCCGGCCGTCGTCGGACGCGATATCGGCGCGCCGGAGCTCTACACGTTCGACGAGGTCGGCAAGGCTCGCTATCAGGCCGACTATCGCGCGTTGCTCACCGACGCGAAGCGGACCGGGCACGTCCTCGTCGATCGCCCGCACGTCGGCGAGGGCGCCGTCGACAACGAGGCCGGCAAGCCGCACCACACCGACAAGGGGCGCGTGATCGTCGGGGACGAGCCCGCTCACTACCAGCGCGCCCGCGACAACCTCGAGCTGCTGTTGACCGCCGCCGAGGGGCTGCGTGCCGAGGGCGTGTGGAACCCGACGCTCGTGATCACGCGGTACGGGCACGCGGCCCACGCGACGCCGCACCAGGCAGCCCGCATGCGGGCGCTCGGCATCATCGCCGAGGTCAACATCGGCTCGAACGTCGCGACCGGATCGCTCAGCCAGACCGACGGCGTGCGGGGCGAACGCGCCGCGCAGCCGCGCTATGACGACCACGCGCTGCCGAGCCTGATCTACTACGGCACGGCGAGCGTGCTCAGCACCGACGGCCCCGGCGTGATGAGCACGACGCTCAAGACCGAGTACGCGCGTGCCCACGAGCTGATCGAAGCCGTGCTGTCGGGCCGTCGCGGGATCCGGGTCACGCTCGCCGACGCGACGGTGGGTGGGGCCGTGCGGGGCCGCGACGTGCCAGGGCGCCCCGGCGAGCGCGAGCTGAGGATCGAAGAGCTCACCGCTGGCGAGCGCCAGCGGTTCCTGCACGCCTACGAGAAGCTGTACGCCGACGCCGAGCAGTACTACCTCCGGCGACCGAAGCCGGGTGCCACGTCGGTCGCTGCCCCGCTCGGGGGACGTCACCACACGACGATCGCGACCGAGCACGGCCTCACCGCGCGGCGCGGGATCGCGACGTATGTCGGATCGCGCGCGGCCGTGCAGGCCGCCGCGGCGGCCTATCGAGCGACGGGGTATCGCGTCACCGGCGACACGGCAGGCGCCGGCGTGGCGTTGATGGTGGTCGTGGAGTCTCGCGATGGCGCGTTCACGACGACGATGATATCCACGACGCGAGGGAGCGTGCCATGAGCATTCCGGTGATCGGGTTCGCGCGCAGCTCGCTGGAGGTCGACTTCTGGTTTCACCTGCATCCGTGTCCGCCGTGCGGCGAGCGTGACATCGGGGAG
>JALZOI010000997.1 GCA_030857245.1 Myxococcota bacterium | reverse complement strand
GCCGCGGATGGCGCGTTCGCGGTGGCCGGCGCGGCGGGCACGCACCTGCTGACGATCCGCGGGCCTGGCTTCGTCGAGACCCGGCGCGAGGTCACGATCACGGCGGGTCAGGACAGCGATCTCGGCACGATCACCGTCGCGGCGGGGCGCTCGATCTCGGGCCGCGTGCTCGACGACGCCGGCGCGCCGGTCGCGAAGGCGCGGGTCGCGGCCGGCACGCTGCTGACCGGTGGCGGCGCCGAGCTCTACATCAAGGACGAGAGCCTCGGCGCGAGGGACACCGAGACCGACGCCGACGGCCGCTTCGTGCTCGATGGCTTCTCGCCGGCGGCGGTCACCGTGGTCGCCGGCAAGGACGGCGCGGGGCGGAGCGCGAGCATCCGGATCCCCGGCGGGCCTGACAGCGCGACGGTCGATCTCGTGCTGGCGCCAACGACCGGGCTCGACGGCACGGTGACCCGGATCGGGGCGCCGCTCGCCGACACCGTGGTGATCGCCAACCCGGTGGGCGCGACCGCATCGAACTTCTTCGTGGTCACTGGCCCCGACGGCACCTTCACCCTCGACGCGCTCGCACCCGGCACCTACATCGTCTACCCGATGCTCGGTGGCGGGGGCGGGCGGCCCAAGGACCTGTACACGCGCAAGGTCGAGGTCCGGCTCGCGACCCGGACGCGCGTGACGATCGATACGACGCCCGGCCCGATCACCCTCAGCGTGACGGTCAAGACCGACCGGGGCGTGGCCGTCCCCATGGCCCAGGTCCTTGCCCTCGAGGCGACGATCGATCCGCAGACCGCCGACGAGCTGCGCGACGGCAGCCACCTCCCGACCGGCGGCCAGGTCGTCCCGATGTACCTGCGCGGCGCGATGGGCGGGGCGACGGAGATCACCGGCGTTCGCCCCGGCGCGCACACCGTGTGTGCGCTGCTCGGCAGCCCGCTCGACCCCGCGGCCGTGAAGTTCAAGTGCACGCCGGCGCGGCTCGGCGCCGCCCCGCAGCAGGCGGTGACCGTCGTCGTGCCCGCCGCGTGGGTCGACGCGAAGTAGTGCGGGTGACCAAGGTCACGCGCAAACGCGCGAGCGCAGCCGCTCGTGAGCCGCCCGCACCGACGTGCAACCGCTGGGTTGCCTCGCGGAGGCCGCTTGCTGGGTGACAGGCTGAGGCACGCCGCGTGCTGAGTGTTCGCACATGGCTCCTCGACTCCTGCTCTCGCTGCTGTGTTGCGCGGCGACGACGGCCGTCGTGGCCGCCGAACCCGCTCCCTCGGAGCCGGTGCCCGCACAGCTGCCCTCGGCCGTCTCGTACCGCATGTTCAGCGCGTACTCGTCGCGGGTGGGTTGTTCGGCCTACATCCTCTCGTGCGAGGGGCTCGATCGCTTCCGCCAGGGCTTCACCGCCTCGAGCGGTTCGCTCAACGATGAGGACACCGGCACCGGCCTCGTCGTCACCTACCAGGCCGCCGCGCGGCAGACCACCGAAGCGGTGCTCACCTCGCAGGTCATCGCGACCGCCGGCGTGCGCAAGCGGGTCGGCCGCGGCTGGGTCCAGGGCGGCGCGGGGATCGCGAACGCCGCGGTCATGCCCGGCCCCAAGGCGATCAGCGCACAGCAAGCCGCCTCGCGCGACGGCGCGCGCGCCGCGGTCGCGGTCGGTGTCGGTGTCGACCTCGGCACCAAGGCGCGCCCGCTCTCGATCTCGATCGACGCCGGCAGCTCGCTCGAGGGCGGTGACGACGGCCGCATCCAGCAGGCCGCCGCCACCGTGATCCACAAGTTCTAGGCGAGCAGCGCCGCGAGCGCGCCCGCGGCGTCCTCGTCGAGCCCCACCAAAGGGCTCGTGCGAACGAAGCGCGGCGCGAGCGGCCCCATGTCGAAGCCGTCATCGACGATCGCGATCTGATCGGCGGTGACGGCGTGCTCGTGCATCCACGCTGCGATCTCGCACCATCGCGGCTGCCCGCTCAGCGCCGGCGTCACGTCGCGCATCACGGAGTCGACGCCGGCGGCGCGGAGCTCGTCGCGCAGCAGCCCGACGGTTCGGCCGAGCCGCCAAGCTGACGACAGCACGATGTCGGCGCCGGTCGTCGCGAGCAAGCGTGCGAGTCGCCGAGCGAGCTCCGGCTCGATCCAGCTCCGCAGCCCCAGCGAGACCGCGGGCCGATACCCGGTGCGGTTCAGCACCCCATCGATGTCGAGGAACAGCACGCGCACGCGGACAGTCTACGCC
>JALZOI010000366.1 GCA_030857245.1 Myxococcota bacterium | reverse complement strand
CCGCCACGACCTGCTCGATCCGGCCGCCGCCGATCGTGCCCCACTGCTCACCATCGGCCGCGACCGCCATCCGCGCTCCGAGGTGCCGCGGCGTCGAGCCCTGCGCGCCGATCACGGTCGCGATCGCGACGCCCCGCCCGCTCTCCAGCGCGCGCAGCGCGGCGGCGAAGATGTCGAGGCGAGCCATCGCCCCGACCCTAGCACCCGCAGCCGGGCATCGTCGTCATGGGCGCGCCGCTCAGCGCGGCAGCGTCATGACGTGCGTGATCAGCTCGCGGAGCCCGGCGCCTTCGGCGCGCTCGGTCAGGTACGCCGGCTTGTGGGTGAGCTCGTCCCACCAGTGCCGGATGTTCGCCACCCCGACCGAGTTCGGGAAGCCCCGGAACATCGGCGCGTCGTTGAGCGCGTCGCCGACGAAGACGTACGGTGACAGATCGTTGGCATCACTACCGAGCACCTGACGGATCACCGTCATGCACGCCGACAACTTGTCGAAGTGCGGCGGACCGAAGTTGACGTGCACGCTCGACCGGCTCGCGAGCAGGCCGGCCTTGTTGATCATGTGGACGCACGTCTCGGCGTCCTCGCGCGACAGCGACGCCTCCTCGTTCCAGTCGATCGCCAGATCGACCTCGCGATACTTCGAGTCCGTCGACAGCCTCGCGCCCGGCACGCGCGACATCACCTCGACGGCGGTGTCGTGCATGCGGCGGCGCCACTCCGGCAGGCTCGCCTGCGGCACACCGTACAGCTTGTGCAGCTTGCGACCCTCGCGGATGAACGTCACGCCACCGTTCTCGCTGACGACGGCGAGCACCGGCGTCATCTTCATGAACGCGTGCGCGAAGCCGGCGGGCCGGCCGGTCACCATCACCACCGGGATCCCGGCCTCGCCGAGCCGCTCGAGCGCCTCGTAGGTCGAGGCCTCGATGCGATCGCCCGTGGTCATCGTACCGTCGACGTCGGAGAACAAGGCGCGTACGGGCCCGTGCAGTTCCGAGACAGGGCGTGTCATGAGGGGCGGTTGATATCACAACCTGTTTGCCCCGCACGCCTCGCGCGCGAGCCCGCGAGCTAGGCGATCAAGCGGAGCGCCAGCTCTTCGGCGGGCGCCGCGGCTGCCGGGGCCGGCATCCGCATCGAGCGCTCGCGCTGGGTGGACAACCAGTCCTCGAGGTCACTGCTGTTGAGCCGGACGATGCCACCCACCTTGAAGACCGGTAGCGGGTCCGCTGCACGACGCGCCATGTACCGGCACCAACGCTCCGAGCGGCCCAGAGCCGTGGCGATTCCCTTCCATGTCTCGACGAAATTCGACATTCATAACCTCCGTGTCGGACCTTCGTGCAGCGGCTGTGCCGAGGTCCGACCACCACCGCAAGTCGCTGGATCTGTTCGAAGTCGGAGATCTCGACGCTCTCCGTGAATGGCGGACCCTTAACACCCGCCCCTGGGAGGCGACGCAAAACCTGACACACTTGTCGCGAAGTTGCCGCACCCGGTCGAGGGCGGGGTCGAGGGTCGGGTCGAGGGCCGGGTCGAGGGTCGGGTCGAGGGTCGGAAGACGTCGCAGCGCGGTCGCGCAGGTCGCAGGTGGCAGCATCCGGAGGTTCCCAGTATCCTCGCTGACATGCGTGGATTCTTGGGGCTCTGTGCAGCGGCTGGCGTCGTCGCGTCCGCCGTCGCATCGCCATCGGCGCACGCCGCACCGCACGAGATCTATCCCCTCTCGAAGGTGCACCGTGGCCAGACCGGCTATGGCATGACGACCTTCGCGGGCACCAAGCCGGAGCGCTTCACCTTCGAGGTCGTCTCGGTGGTGCGCAACTTCCTGCCGAAGATGGACATCATCCTCGTCAAGTCCGACGACCCCAAGATGGCGGTCAGCGGGTTCTGGCAGGGCATGTCGGGCAGCCCGCTCTACATCGACGACACCCTGGTCTGCGCCTTCTCGTACGGCTTCCGCTTCAACAAGGTGGCGCTCGGCGGCTGCACACCGATCGACTACATGAAGAAGGAAGGCGACACCTATCGCCGGGCCCCGACGGTCGCCGGCGCGAACGGCGCTGGCCCGCGCACGGTCGCGCCCGTCGTCAGTGGCACGATGAGCGAGTGGCGCAAGCTGACCCCCACCGGTGACGCCGCCGCCGCGCTCGGCTCGCTCGGACCCGCGCGCCAGAGCTGGCTGCTCTCGGCCCCGCTGCCCGCGCCGGTGCTCAAGCCGGGCCCGGTCGATAACCAGACGCTCACCGCGTCGGTCCCGCTCTCGGTCTCCGGGTTCTCCGCGCCCGCGTTCAACACGCTGGCGCAGCTCCTCGGCGACTCGAACCTGGTGCCCCAGCGCGCCGGCGGGACGTCGGGCGGCAAGCTCGAGGGCGGCCCGAAGCACTTCCAGATGGGCGGCTCGATGGCCGTCGAGCTGATCCGCGGCGACATGTCCGCCGCCGGCATCTGCACGGTCTCGCTGATCGAGGCCGACAAGGTCCTCGCGTGCGGCCACCCGATCTTCTCGACCGGCGAGTTCTATGCGCCGGTGTCGACCGTCAACGTCCACACGATCATCCCGTCGGCGATGTCGGCGTTCGTGATGGGCTCGCCGGTCAACGAGATCGGCTCGCTCGTGCAGGATCGCCAGTCGACGATCATGGCCGACACCGGCCTGCGCACGACGACGATCCCCATCGACATCGCCGTCAGCATCGGCTCCGGCAAGTCCGTCACCAAGGGCTCGTTTCACGCTGAGATCCTGGACAACAAGTTCCTGACGCCGGCGATCGCGGGCGCCGCGGTGATGAACGCGATCAATCACTACCTGCCGGACAAGGACCACGTCACCGCGCGCATCGACTCCACCGTCCGCATCAAGGGGCTCGAGCCGATCCGGTTCGTGGACTACATGTACGCGAACGACGGCGCCGCCAGCGTGATGGGCTCGGTGCGCGGCCTGCGCGTGCTCGTGCCGCTGCTGATGAACCCGTTCAAGCCGGTGAAGATCGAGCGCGTCGACATCGCCGTCGACCTTCGGTTCGAGCCGAACTTCGGCGAGCTCAAGGAGATCCGCGTCCCGACCACGGACCTGATCCCGGGCCAGCGCAACCTCGTCGAGGTCCGCATGACCACGTTCGACGGCAGCGACATCTACGAGAAGGTCCCGGTCGACGTGCCGCGGCACCTCGCCGGCGCGATCGTCCAGCTCGAGATCACGTCGGGCGACTCCGCGAAGCTCGACGCCGCCCCGCCGGTCGACCTGCCGTCGCTGCTCGCCGCGTTCCGCAAGCTGCTGCCCGGCAACGTGTGGGCGGCGACGCTGATGTCCGCCGACGAGGGGGTCTCCCTCGACGGCAAGCTCGTCCGCGATCTGCCGGCCAGCGCGCTCGACAAGCTGCACCCGCAGACCCACACGCAGCGCGCGGCCGCGTACAAGCCGATCGCGCGCACGGTCGCGCCGGCGAGCCGCGTCGTCGAGGGCTCGTTGTCGCTGCTCGTCCGCGTTCGCGAGCGCTAGCCGGCCGGGCTCGCTCGTCGATGTTCTCGGTGTTCTCGCTGCCTGCTCGCTCTGCTCGCTCTGTTCCTTGGGGGGAATCGTGAAAGTCACTCGTCCATCGCTCCGCCTCGCGCTGTTCGCCGCCGCGCTCGGGCTGTCGTCCGGGCCCGCGGGCGCCGTCGTCACCGCCACGTGGTCGGTCGAGACCTATCCGCAGTTCGAGGCCGGCGACGCGACCTCGGCGTTCATCACGTCGACCGGCGAGCTCCGCCCCGGCTGGGACACCAAGCGCACCGCCCTCGAAGGCGACGCCGCGTGGAGCTCGTTGCGGCTCGCCGACGGCAGCGTCCTGATCGGGTCCGACGCCGGTGGCGCGATCTACCGGGTCACCGGCGACGCCTCCCGGAAGGTGGTCGCGGTGCCCGGCGCGATCGCCGTGGTCGCGCTGACCCAGACCGCCGACGGTGCGGTGTGGGCCGGGGCGATGCCGGGCAACAAGGTGTGGCGGATCGACGTCAAGGCCGGCAAGGCGACGCCCGGCCCCGTGCTCAAGGACGTCGAGACGATCTGGTCGCTCGCCGCCGTCGGCAACACCGTCTACGCGGGCACCGGCCCGGGCGGCAAGCTGTTCTCGATCGCCGGGACGACGGCGAAGGAAGCGTTCGCCACCGAGGACAAGCGGATCACCGCGCTGACCACGACGAGCGACGGCGCGGTCTGGCTCGGCACCAGCGAGCGCGCGCTCGTGTTCCGCCACGATCCCAAGGACGGCAAGACCCGCGCGATGGCGGACTTCGCGGGCAACGAGATCTCCGCGCTCGCGCCGTACCGCGACGGCGTCGTCGCCGCGGCCAACGAGCTCGCCGACGCGCCCGCGACCACGGGCAAGACGCCCGGCCAGGTCGAGGCGGCCGAGAAGCCGAACGCGCCGAAGGGCCAGGCCGCGAAGCCGCCCGACATCGGCACCAAGCCGGGCGCCGAGAAGGATCCGCCGGCGGTCACCGACCTCGGCCGCAAGGGCAGCAAGAAGGGCAAGGGCGCGCTGTTCCGGATCGGCGCGGATGGTCGCCTCGATCAGCTGCAGGCGCTGACCGCCACGTACTTCACCGCCGTCGCCGTCACCGGTGACGTCGTCTACGCCGGCGCCGCCGACAAGGGCCGCGTCTACATGGTCGACACCGACGGCTCGGTCGGCACCGCGTTCGATGTCGACGAGCGCAGCGTCTCCCAGCTCTGGGTCGAGCGTGGCGCCTCGTCGAAGGACAAGGCAAGCCTCGGCTTCGCGACCGACGACGCCGCCGCCGCGTACCGCGTGACCGGCCGCGCCGCGCAGGCCCGCTACGTCTCCGACGTGCTCGACGCCAAGGCCGTCTCGCGGTTCGGCAAGCTCGCGTGGGCCGCGCAGGGTCGGGTCAAGCTCGAGACCCGCAGCGGCAACACCGCGAAGCCCGGCGTCGGCTGGAGCGAGTGGCAGCTGCCGCAGCAGATCGCGAAGATCGGCGGCGGCAGCGAGGGCGGCAAGATCGCGAGCCCGACCGGCCGCTACCTGCAGTTCCGCGTCGCGCTCGAGGATGACAGCGCGCGCGTCCGCAAGGTGATGGCGTACTACGTGCCGCAGAACCAGGCGACCACGGTGCAGGAGATCACCGTCGAGGTCTCGAAGGAGAACCTGCCGACGCTGAAGGACTCCGCGGCCAAGCCGCGCAGCCCGGTGCTCAAGCTCAAGTGGAAGATCGAGAACCCGGATGGCGACGACACCACCTACGAGCTCGAGGCGCGGCGCGATGGCGAGGCGAACTGGCGCCCGGTCTCGACCGGTCAGGGCACCGGGAAGGCGCCACTCACGGCGACGACGTGGGACTGGAACACCGAGACGTATCCGGACGGCTGGTATCGCGTCCGCGTGACCGCATCGGATGCGGCGGCGAACTCGCCGGATCGGGCCCTGACGTCGAGCGCGCTCACGACGATGTTCGCGATCGACAACTCGCGGCCGACCATCGACGGCCTCCAGATCACGTATCCGCGGGCCCAGGCGCGGGCGACCGACGCGATCAGCACGATCGCCGAGATGGCGTTCTCGATCGACGATGGTCCGTGGCAGCTCGGCACGACCGCGGACGGCCTCTACGATGATCTCTCCGAGGATCTGCGCATCGCGCTGCCGCAGGGCCTCGCGCGCGGCACGCACACGCTCGCGGTCCGCGTCGCCGACGCCGCGGGCAACATCGGCTCGGTGTCGTCGACGTTCGTGATCAAGTAGCGAATCAGCGGTCGAGCTGCGCGGGCGGTCGCACGGTTCATCGGCTACCGGCGCAGCGGATAGCGCACGCACGGTTCGAGCAACGTGCCGTCGGGACGGCGCGTGCACACTTCGAGGTCGCGGCCGATCGTCAGCACGATGTAGTGGTGCTCGCGTGCGACCATCGCGGCGCCGTCCTCGGCGGTGCACTTCGGGCGCCCGGGCACGCCACAGCGGATCCCGTAGAGCGACGCGCCGCCGCCGCCGCTCACGAGGTAGCGCAGGCCGTCGAGCTCGCCACGCTGGTAGATGTGATCATGGCCTGACATCACGAGGTCCACGCGGTGGCGCAGCAGGATCGGCACGTAGCGATCGCGAGCGATCGCGCTGCCGCCGTGGTGGCCGCGCGCGTACGGTCCGTCGTGCGTGAACACGAGGATCGCGCGGACGTTGCGCGCGCGCGCGGCGGCGAGATCCGCCTCGAGCCAGGCCTCCTGCTCGAGCCGGACGTAGGCGTTGGAGTCGAGGAAGACGAGGTGAAGGTCGGCGAGATCGCGGCTGTACCAGAACGTGCCCGCGGGGCGCCCCGGCGGTCCGGCGGGCAGCGCGAACACCGCCTCGGCGCGGCCGGTCTCGTGCGCGCCGTGCCACCCGAGGTCGTGGTTGCCGACCGCGGGGTAGTACGGCACCTGCGCGAGCAGCTCGCGCGTGACCGCGAAGAACCGCTGCCAGTCCGCCTCGTCGGCGCCGTGCAGCACCATGTCGCCGGTGACGCCGACGACGTCGAGCCCCTCGCGCAGCATCTGGCCGACCAGCTCGCGGTGGACCGCGTGGCCGCCGCGAACATCACCGTAGACGCCGATCCGGATCACGGCGCCGGGCGCTGGCATCGTGTGGAACGTGTAGCGCTCGCTGCGGCCGGCGCCAGCGAGCACGCGATAGTGGACGTCCGCGCTGGCTGGCAGGTTCGCGAGCTCGAAGCGATGATGCCGACCGGCCGCCGTGGTGTGGCGCTGATCGAGCACGTCACCGACGCCCCACTCGAGGGTCGCCGTGATCCCCGGATCGGTCTCGACCGCGATCGTGGCGGTCGTGGTGCCGACCTCGGCGATCACGGGCCCGCGCAGGATGCCGCGATCGCGGCGCCCGCTCAGCACGGCCTCGACGGTGGGAGCCGTGCGCCGTCCGGACGGATGGACCTCGACGGCGAGCACGTTCTCGCCGAGCCGGAGCATCCCCGGGGCGACCGGGACGTAGAAGGCCTCCCACTCCGGCCCGTGCGGCCGTGCGGCGAGGCCGGTCGTACCGTCGCGGGGCAGCGCGCGCCGCACCACCTCGAGCCCGTTGAGCCAGACCGCGACGCCATCCTGGTAGCGCAGCCGCAGCTCGAGGACCTCGAGACCTTCGTGGCGACGGTCGAGGGCGAACGTCGTCACGCCGAAGGCGGCCGCGATCCGCTGAGCTCCGACCGGCACCGGCAGCGCACGCGCCGTGCCCTCGACGCCGTACGGCCAGCCCGTGGGCTCCGGCACCGGCTCGCCGAGCACGGGGATCAGGGCGCCGCGGCCGGCCACGACATCGAGCCCGCTCACCGCGAGCGCACCGACCTGCAC
>JALZOI010000365.1 GCA_030857245.1 Myxococcota bacterium | reverse complement strand
CAGCTCGTCACCCTTGGTGTAGCGCAGCGTGTTCTTCAGCTTCATGAGCTGGATGAACAGATCGTGCTCCGGGTAGAGACCCTCGGGCGTCATCGGGCTCTTCCAGTAGAAGGACAGCCACTCCTGGATGCCCGACATGCCCGCGCGATTCGCGAAGTCCATGAACAGCGCGAGATCGAGGACGATCGGCGCCGCGAGGATCGAGTCGCGGCACAGGAAGTTGACCTTGATCTGCATCGGGTAGCCGAGCCAGCCGACGATGTCGATGTTGTCCCAGCCCTCTTTGTTGTCGCCGCGCGGCGGGTAGTAGTTGATGCGCACGACGTGGGAGATGTTGCCGTAGAGGTCGGGGTAGAGCTCGGGCTGCAGGATGTGATCGATCACGCCGAGCTTCGAGACTTCCTTGCTCTTGAACGACTCGGGATCGTCGAGCACCTCGCCGTCGCGGTTGCCGAGGATGTTCGTCGAGTACCAGCCCTCGAGGCCGAGCATGCGCGCCTTGAAGCCGGGCGCGAGGATCGTCTTCATCAGCGTCTGGCCGGTCTTGAAGTCCTTGCCCGTGATCGGCAGGCCCTGCTTGCGCGCGAGCTCGAGCAGCGCCGCGGTGTCGACCGACAGGTTCGGCGCGCCGTTGGCGTACGGCACGCCCATCTTGAGGCAGGCGTACGCGTAGATCTGCGACGGCGCGATGTCGTCGTGCGACGCCTCGAGCCCGGCCTCGAACTTCGCGAGCGAGCTGTGGACCTCGCTCGGCGTCCGGTAGACCTCGGTCGAGCCGCACCACACGGCGACGAGGCGGTCGCAGCCGTGGGTCTCCTTGAAGGTCTTGATGTCCTCCATGACCTGCTCGGCCAGGTGCATCTTCGACGTGCCCTTCTTGACGTTCGGCCCGTCGAGCTTCTTGACCCACTTCTGCTCGAACACCGCGGTCATCGGCTTGATCGCCTCGAGCTCCTCCTTGAGGGGCGCGAGGTGCTTGTGCTCGTCGAGCACGCCGGCGCGGATCGCGGCCTGGTACGCGTTGTCGGTGAAGATGTCCCAGCCGCCGAACACGATGTCGTCGAGCTTCGCGAGCGACACGTACTCGTCGATCCGCTGGTTGTTGTTATCGGTCCGCTTGCCGATCCGGATGTGACCGAGCTGGGTCAGCGAGCCGATCGGCTTGCCGATGCCCTTGCGGATCGCCTGCACGCCCGCGATGAACGTGGTCGCCACCGCGCCCATGCCCGGCATCAAGATCCCGAGCTTGCCCGTGGCGGGCTTCACGTCGACGGCTTTCTTCAGAGGCATGTCTCGAGCTCCACGTTGTAGAAGGACGGAAATTGCACCATCGGGCGGTGCCGAACAAGAGGGTTGGACAGGGGGACTGCGCCGTCGCCGCGATCGTCAAGCCGCGTCGGCGGCGCGTTGCTTCGCGGCGGCGACTTCGACGGCGTAGGCCCGCAGCTCGTCACCGTTCAGCGACAGCCAGCCGGTGAACGCGTACCCGGCCATCCAGAAGAACACGATGTCGAACAGGTACTCCGGCCAGACCACGATGCCGGCGCCGAGCGACAGAAAGAACGCCGGGAAGATGGCGTAGCGGAGGTACCAGCGGTGGCTGCGCCCGAGCCGGTGACTCGGGAACGGCAGGTACGTCAGCGTCGCGATGCCCATCGCCGGGATGAGCACGATGCCGATCCACCAGCCGCCGGGCAGCTCGCGCGCGAGCGTGGCGTTGCAGTACGCGATCGCCCAGAATCCGAGCACCGAGCGCGGCAGGCCGACCCACACGCCCTTGTACTCGACGGGCGCGACGATGTTGCGCGCGTGGCGAACCGAGACCGAGAGGATCAGGGAGGTCGCGAGCCCGATGGCGACGACCTGATCCCACGGCGCGGGGAACAAGCCGACGTCCTTGTAGACCGTGTAGACGATCGCCGACGGCGCGATCACGTGCGCGGTGTGATCGGAGATCGTGTCGAACTCGGCGCCGAACTGGTTGGCGGTGCCGAGCTTGCGCGCGACGTAGCCGTCGAGCGTGTCGCCGAACAGATAACCCGCCATGACGGCGACGCCGGCCTCGTAGGGCCGACCATCGATGCACAGGCAGATCGCGACGATCCCGCCGAGCAGGTTGATCGTGGTGAAGATGTCCTTGATGCCGAACATCGGCCCACGCCTCGCGGTGACTACGCGATCCGACGAAGCGTCGTCGCGATCGAAGGCGAAGGGACGGCGCGCTCGAAGCTCGTGATGTACTCGAGCTCGTCGAGCTTGCGACCGGTGTACGGCGTGGTCACGAAGGCATCGACGATCGCGCGGTTGAGATCGAAGCCGTACTTCGAGGCGAGGCACAGGACGTTCGCGTTGTTGATCGAGCGCGCGAGCTGCGCATCCTCGACGGTGGTGCAGCGCGCCGCATAGATGTGCTGGAACTTGTTCGCCGCGATCGACATGCCCATGCCGGTCCCGCAGCACAGGATGCCGAAGCTCTCGGCGTCGGCCTGGACCGTCCGGCAGGTCAGCTCGGCGGAGCTGAGGTAGTGGAGGTGGCCGGTATCGACCGCCTCGAGCAACGAGCCACCATGCGCCGAGAGGGCGCCGCGGTACGCCGCGAGATCGGGTAGCAGGTAGCGATCGTATCCGAAGATGATGCGCTTGCCCGTATAGGCGCCGAGACGTCGGATCACGATGGCCCCTTCTCTAACAAAGCACCCACCATCGAAGCAAGAACGTTGCCACCAAGACACGCGCGCGTCACGGGGTGCAGGTGTCCGGTTTTCATCACATCGGCTCCGGAACGCCAGCTCTTCCCCACCTGGGTGTTCAGCGTCCGAACACTTGCGTGAGCGCAGTCTGGACACCCGTGATGTGGTCGTCCGTGAGGTGGCCGATCGTGCTGAGCTGGAAATGGCTCTGATCGCCCGGGATCCCGTACAGGCAGAAGTAGCCCTGCTCTTCCATGCGGCGCGAGAAGTCGCTGTACGGCAACCCGACAGGCAGTCGGAAGTTCACGGCAATGTTCGATCGGTAGCGCTCGTCGAGGAGCGGGCTGACGCCGAGCGTCGCGAGGTGATCGATCAGCGACTTCATCTGGCGCTGGATGCGTGCCATGTGCGCCGCCATGCCATGCTCGACCAGGTGCATGCAGGCGGCTCGCAGCGCCGCGTGGAGTGCCACGGGCTGCGCGAACCGCGGCTGGAGCTCGGCGCTCTGCTTCGCGTACTCGGCCATCACGTCGAGGTAGTAGCCGCGCGGCTTGCCCGCGGCCTCGATCGCCGCCACCGACGACCGCTTCGTGAAGATGATGCCGATGCCGGGCGCCGCCATGATCGCCTTCGCCGACGATGCGGTCACCAGATCGATGCCCGAGGCTTCGATGTCGATGGGATACGCGTAGGCGCTCGAGATCGCATCGGCCGCGACCATGCGGCCGCGCTCCTTGCAGACCTTGCCGATGGCCTCGAAGGGATTCGCCATCCCCGTGCGGGTCTCGTGACTGACGAAGAATACCCACTTGATCGAGGGGTCGCCATCGAGCGCCGCTGCCACGGCGGCGACGTCGAGCGGCTGGTCCTGCGGGCCCTCGAGGACCGCAACGTTCATCCCGTTCTGCCGCGCCTGGTCGACGACGCGCTTGCCGAAGAACCCGTTGCAGAGCAGCAGCCCTTTGCCGAGCGGCTCGAGGGCGAACAAGCACCCTTCGTTGGCGCCCGTGCCCGTCGCCGTCAGCGTCGTCGCGAAGTACGCGTCGAGCTGGCGGATGCCGATCAGCTCCTTGAGGTCGCGCTCGGTCTCCGCGAACATCCGGCTGAACGCTTCCTGCCGGTGGTAGTTGCAGGGCGGTTGCGCGAGGTACTCGGCCACGATCGGAGGGATCCGGACGGGACCAGGAGTGAACAAAATTAACTCTGCTCGCACGACGCTTCCGTTTACCACTGCCACCGGGGGGACTCCATCAGCAATTCGCCGCAATCGTGCGGTCCTATCTGGCAGTTCGCGGGCTTGCCGCGCCGGCGATCACCGCGTGCTCCCGATCGGATCTCAGGGTTGTGAAGACCGCGCTCCAGGCCCCGGCTGGGTCGCGCGCGAGCTCCGAGTCCGCCGGCTGCGCTGGAGCGCCAGCCATACCGGCGCCACGATCAGCGCCATCAGCACGCAGGCGATCTCGCCGATCAACGCGGCGAAGCCGAAGGCGCGGATCCCGCCGTTCGCGGAGAGCATCAGCGTGCCGTAGCCCACGGTGGTCGTGAACGAGCAGAGGACGACCGCGCCACCCGTCGTGCGCAGCAGGTGCGAGATCCCGCGCTCGCCGTCCTGGGCATCGCGCGCTGCGAGGTTGACGGCGTAGTCGATGCCGATGCCGATCGTGATCGGCAGCGCGATCAGATCGAGAAAGTGCACGCGGAGCCCGACGAGGAAGCAGGTCGCGATCATCACCATCACGCCGGCCATGCCGCAGCCGATCGTGACCAGGCTGTGGCGCCGGATCCCGAGCACGAGGATGACGCCGAGCACGCTGCCGAGCACCGAGAACACGATCATCTTCGGCGCGTCGCGCTCCATGACCTCGATGATGTCGGCGACCACGAGGGGCTCGCCGGCGACCAGCGCGGCGGGCGGCAGCGCGAGCCGGCGGACCTCGCCGGCGAAGTCCAGCCGGTGATCGACGTTGAACGAGTCGAACCGCTTCGCGCCGCGCACGACGATCAGCCGGCCGATCGAGCCATCGCGCTCGATGAACGGCCAGGCGAGCGAGCGCGGGACGTCGCGATCGCCGACCGTCGGGATCACGTCGGGCGGCCGCAGCTTCGCGAGCATCGCGCGATCAGCGTCCGACGCGGTAGCCTGCAGCTTCGGGTCGTCGATCAGCGAGCGGATCTCGGCGAGCACGGCGAGCTTCTCCGGCTGCTGCGCGGGAACGAGATCCTCGATGCTCCACACGTCCTGCGTCCACCGGCGCGCCGCGGGGCGAGCCGCGTCGGCGGTGCGGATCCCCGCGACGACGGGCCCGACCTCGTCGCGGTTCGCGACGGCGATCACGACCTGGTACGCCTGTCCCGAGAGCTGCGAGCCGGTGTCGAGCGCCGCGCGCACCCGGGCGTCGATCTCGCGGGTCTCTCGGATCGCCGGGGTCGATGACTGGAGGTCGCGCCAGTCGCGGAGGAAGGGATCGTCGACGATGAAGCGCAGCGAGATGACGGTGGCCGCGAGCGTGACGATCACGCCGACCGCCATCACCAGGCGGGGGTGGCGATGGGGAAGCAAGCGATCGAGGACCGCGCCGATCGCGGGGGGCGCGCCCGGCTTGCGGGGCCACCGCCGCCCGACCACGAACAGCAGCGCGGGTAGCACCGTGAAGGTCGCGATCCAGGTCAACGCCATGCCGGCGCCCGCGATCGCGCCGAACTGGCGGAACCCGCGGAAGTCCGTGATCAGCAGCGAGCCGTACGCGACCGCCGACGTCGCCGCCGCGGCGAGCGTGCCGTGCAGGGCTCCCGCCATCGCCGCCGCGACCGCGGCCTTCGGCGCCTTGCCGGCGCGCAGCTCCTCGAGGTAGCGCGCGACGACGATGATGCCCGGGTTGATGCCGTTACCGACGACGATCGCGAACAGGAACGCGGTCATCACGTTGAGGTGGCCGACGGTCAGCCGCGCCATCGCGAACGTCGCCGCGAGCCCGACGCCGAGCGCCCACAGCATCGAGGCGACGACGAGGGCGGACCGGTAGTAGAGCAGCATCGCGAGCCCGCACACGCCGATCGTGATCAGCGCGGACAGCGCCATGCCCTCGAGCACCGAGTCATGCTCGTACATCGTCAGCGTGATGTTCCCCGAGAGGCCGAACGTGACCCCAGGGACCTCGGCACGGACCTCGACAATCGCGCGCTCGATCTCCGCGGTCAGCCGGCGCGCCTTGCCGGCATCGGAGGCGGCGAACGTCGTCTGCACCGCGATCAGCTGGAGGCGGCCGTCGGGGCTGACCCACAGCGGGGGCGCCTTCGCCGCCTGCTCGGCGTCCGCGAGCTTGCCCTCGAGGTCCGCGAGCCGGTCCCCGGGGGCGCCCGCGCCGGCGGCGGCGGGGTCGTCGTTGTCGTCGTCGAGATCGATGAACAGCGGGTTCGACTGGAGCGTGCCGCGTTCGATCCGCGCGCGCAGCGCGTCGCGCGCCTCCACGAGATCCTGGAGCTTCGCGAACAAGTAGCGATGCTCCCAGGCGTGGCGGCGCAGCGCGCCGTCGTCCGCCGAGACCTGCTGGACGAGCGCGGGATCGAGCGCCGCGAGTCGGGGCAGCAGCGCGGCCCCGGCGCGGGCGCGCGCCGCCGCGTCCGCGGACTCGATGATGATCTGCAGGGTGCCGAACGGCCGCGCCCGCTCCTGGATGGCGTGGAGGTCGCGGACCGAGCGCTTCGAGGACGGCAGCAGGCTCGTCAGATCCGACTTGAGGGGCATCTGGCTGGCGATCACGCCGCCGGCGATCGCGAGCACGAGCGAGGCGACGAGGATCGCGATCCGGTGGCGATCGAGCCACGCCGCAAAGCGCTCCGAGGGAGAACCTGGCACCGTGCCGCGTATACCGTTCCCGGCCGGCGCGCGCCAGAGCCTCAGCGACGCGGGCTGACGACCACGTGCACGACGCCGAGGGCGGCGTACGCCACGCTCAGCGTGGTCCCGAGCACGAGGGCGACGGCCGGCACCCCGGCGAGGCAGCTGGCCGCGTAGACGAGCACGTACAGATCGCGGCGCCCGAACGCGCGGACGACACCAGCGACCGACTGGCTGGTGTCGAACCGCTCGGCGAGCTCCTCCCCGGCCGTGTCGAAGAACCACTTGAACGCCAGGACATCGCCGGGCTTGCCGCGACGCGCGACGTCGAGGTGGATCATCACGGCGCACGCGCTGCGAGCGGCCGCGGCGGCCACGCCGATCGGCATCCAGATCCCGCCGACGCCGATCGCGAGCGCGGCGAGGAACACGTTGTCGATCAGATCATCGGAGACGTTGTCGAGCCACATCCCGAACCGGCTGTGGAGGTGGCGGATGCGCGCGAGCTCGCCGTCGCACGAGTCGAGCACGACCTGCAGGAACATCAGCGCACCCGCGACGGCGAAGGCCGTCCAGGTGCCGCGCACGACGACGACCGCCGCCGCGAGGCCGACGCCGATGTTGGCCCACGTGACCTGGTTCGGCGTCGCGCTGATCCGGCACAGCAGGCTGGTGATGCGCAGCGAGACCGCGCGGATCACGTAGCGATCCCCGAGCCCGTCGTGCGGCCGCCGGCAGGTCTGGAACAGCGCGCGGGCGGCGCGGCGGCGCGAGGCCTCGTCGGTGATCGACACGCCTGCGATCACGTCGCCCGGCAC
>JALZOI010000364.1 GCA_030857245.1 Myxococcota bacterium | reverse complement strand
GGGCATCCGCGAGCGGCGCGCGCGCGCCTCCGGGAGGTGCCGCCGCGCGCACGCCGTGCGGTCCAGATAGAGCCACGCGCCGAGCCCGCTCCACGTCAGCACCAGCATCACGACCAGGAACGCCATCGCGGCACGGTGATCACGCCGGCCGCTTCGCGCCACCGAAATCGGCGTCAGCGCGGGCGGGCGGGTTCCCCGCCGAAGTAGACGTCGTCGACGAGCGCAGCCGACGCGCCGTAGCGGTACGGCACCGTGGCCGGCTCCTCGCAGCGCCACAACACGAGATCGGCGGGCGCCCCGACGGTGAGCGTGCCGACGCCGGTGAGTCCGAGCGCCGTCGCCGCATGGCGGGTGACGCCGAGCCACGCCTCGTCGACGGTCATGCCGTAGTGGGTGGTGGCGAGCCAGAGCTGGATCGGCAGCGCCTCGCAGTACGACGAGCCCGGATTGAGATCGCTGGCGATCGCCATCGCGACGCCGGCCGCGCGCAGCTTCTCGATCGGCGGCACGGGCAGCCGGAGCTGGATGCACGCCCCCGGCAGCATGACGGCGACGATGCCGGCGCGCGCCATCGCCGCGATGCCGGCATCGGTGACCTGCTCGAGGTGATCGCCCGACAGCGCGCCGAGCTCGGCGAGCAGATCGGCGGCGCCGAGATCCCGGAACTGACCGACGTGGCCGCGGACCGCGAGGCCATGGCGCTTCGCGGCGCCGAGGATCGCGCGGGTCTCGGCGAGCGTGAACGCGCCCTCGTCGCAGTAGACGTCGACGCTGGTCGCGAGTTGCTCGCGCGCGACCGCCGGCACCAGCTGCTCGCAGAGCTCCGCGACGAAGGCGTCGCGGTCGCCGTGGCGTTCGGGCGGGATCAGGTGCGCGAGCAGCGTCGGCACGATCCGCGGCCCGCCGCGCGTCTGCGACGAGCGAGCCACGCAGCGCAGCAGCCGGAGCTCGCCCGCGACGGTGAGGTCGTAGCCGCTCTTCACCTCGATCGTGGTGGTCCCGGTGGCGAGCACGCTGTCGAGCCGGCCCTCGAGCAGCTCGACCAGCTCCTCGTCGGTGGCGGCGCGCGTCGGTCCGAGTGTCGCGGCGATCCCGCCGCCGGCGGCGGCGATCTCGAGGTAGCCCTTCCCGGCCGCGCGCATCGCGAACTCGTTGGCGCGGTCGCCGGCGAAGATCGCGTGGGTGTGGCAGTCGACGAGCCCCGGCGTCACGAGCCGGCCGCCGAGGTCGAGCGTGCGCGTCGCCGGCGGTGCATCCGCGTCCTCGCCGACCCACGCGACCGCGCCGTTCGCGATGGCGATCGCGCCGTGCTCGATCAGGCCGACGCCCGGGCGCGCCGGGTCACAGGTCATCACGCGCGCGTTGCGGATCAAGGTGTCGATCGTGGAGTCGCTCACGGCCATGCCGCGATCATCGCCCGGCCGGCGGGCCTACCGCTCGTTGCCGCGCTTGAAGTTGCCGGTCTGGCGCGCGACCCGCAGCTGGACTGCGCGGGAGCTCACGAAGCACGGTGGTCGCGCGTGACCTGGAGATGGCACGGCACCTCGGCGCGTTCCCGCACGGGCTCCACGGCGTCACGCGTCCTCGCGGCGGCGAGGGATCACGACGCCGCGCGCGGCCGCCGCGTGGATCGCCTCGTCATAGCCGGCGTCCGCGTGGCGGATGATGCCCATGCCCGGGTCGCTCGTCAGCACGCGCTCGAGACAGCGAGCCGCACGCTCGGTGCCGTCGGCGACGACGACCATCCCGGCATGCAGCGAGTAGCCGATGCCGACGCCGCCGCCGTGGTGGAACGACACCCACGTCGCGCCCGACGCCGTGTTGACGAGCGCGTTGAGGATCGCCCAGTCCGCGACCGCGTCGGTGCCGTCCTTCATCGCTTCGGTCTCGCGGTTTGGTGACGCGACCGAGCCGCAGTCGAGGTGATCGCGGCCGATCACGATCGGGGCCTTGACCTTGCCGGTGCGCACCAGCTCGTTGAACCGCAGGCCGACGCGATGGCGCTGGCCATAGCCGAGCCAGCAGATCCGCGCGGGCAGCCCCTGGAACGCGATCTTCTCGTGCGCGAGCTTCATCCAGCGATGGAGCATCGGGTCGTCCTGGATCTCGTCGAGCACGGCCTCGTCGGTGACGCGGATGTCATCGGGATCGCCCGACAGCGCCGCCCACCGGAACGGCCCCTTGCCCTCGCAGAACAGCGGGCGGATGTACGCCGGCACGAAGCCCGGATATGCGGTGGCGTCGGCGTGCGACGCGCCGCCGAGCTCGGCCTGCGCGCGCAGGTTGTTGCCGTAGTCGAAGACGTGCGAGCCCATGCGCTGCATCGCCACCATCGCCGCGACCTGGACCGCCATCGACGCGCGCGCCCGCCGCACGTACTCGACCGGGTCGCGCTCGCGGAGCTCGGAGGCCTGCGCGATCGAGAGGCCCTGCGGGATGTAGCCGACGAGCGGATCGTGCGCCGACGTCTGATCGGTCACGAGGTCGGGGGCGACGCCGCGCTTGACGAGCTCGGCATAGACATCGGCGGCGTTGCCGATGACGGCGACCGAGCGCGCCTGACGCTTCGCCTGGTAGTCGCGGCAGCGGGCGAGCGCGGTGTCGAGATCGGGCGCCACCTCGTCGAGGTAGCGGGTCTCGAGCCGGCGCTGCACGCGCGACGGATCGATCTCGACGCCGAGGTACACCGCGCCGGCCATCGTCGCGGCGAGCGGCTGCGCACCACCCATGCCGCCGAGGCCGCCCGAGAGGACGAGCTTGCCCGCGAGGTCGCTGCCCCAGTGCTGCTTGCCGGCGGCGGCGAACGTCTCGAACGTGCCCTGCACGATGCCCTGCGAGCCGATGTAGATCCACGAGCCGGCCGTCATCTGGCCGTACATCATCAGGCCCTTCTGCTCGAGCTCGCGGAAGTGCTCCCAGGTCGCCCAGTTGCCGACCAGGTTCGAGTTCGCGATCAGCACGCGCGGCGCCTCCGCGTGCGTGCGGAACACGCCGACCGCCCGGCCCGACTGCACGAGCAGCGTCTCGTCGTTCTCGAGCCGGCGCAGCTCGCGCACGATCACGTGGTAGTCCTCCCAGCTGCGCGCCGCCTTGCCGGTGCCGCCGTAGACCACGAGATCCTGCGGTCGCTCGGCGACGTCGGGATCGAGGTTGTTCATCAGCATCCGCAGCGCCGCCTCCTGCTGCCAGCCCTTGCAGCTCAGCTCGGTCCCGTGCGGTGCGCGGATGATGTCGGCCATGCGCGGTTCGTAGCACGGACCCGCGTGCCTCCGTGGCAGCGGCCACGCAACCGACGAGCCTCGTGCCAAGTTCACGGACCGTGAGCGTGGTGACGCGCCGGCGACCGCCCCGAACAACCTCCGGACGCAAAACGGGGCGCCGTGAAGCGCCCCGTCTCGGTCGTCAGGTGGTGACGACGCTCAGTCGGTCGCCTTCGTGATCTGATCGTCCTTCTCGGCCTGCTTGTCCTCGGCCTTCTCGACGGCCTTGTGGACATGCTCCTCGGCCTTCGCCGCGTGCTTGTTGACGGCCGCCGACGCGGTGGGCGCCGAGGCGATGTCACCGATCCGCATGCGGTAGAACGAGCGCCACGCGAAGATCATCGAGATCAGCAGCGAGACGCCGGCGATCACGTACTTGACCTCGTCGTAGCCCTTCGCGGTCAGCTGGAGCGCGAGGCCGACGGCGAGCACGCCGAACAGCGTCGTGAACTTGATGACCGGGTTGAGCGCGACCGACGACGTGTCCTTGAAGGGATCGCCGACCGTGTCACCGACGATGCACGCCTCGTGGAGCGGCGTGTTCTTCGCGCGCAGCTCGGTCTCGACGATCTTCTTGGCGTTGTCCCAGGCGCCGCCGGCGTTCGCCATGAAGATGGCCTGGTAGAGGCCGAACAGCGCCATCGAGATCAGGTAGCCGATGAAGAAGTACGGCTCGATGCAGGCGAACGACAGCGTCGTGAAGAACACGACGAGGAAGATGTTCACCATGCCCTTCTGGGCGTACAGGGTGCAGATCTCGACGACCTTGTTCGAGTCCGCCACCGACGCCTTCACGGCGCCGTCGTCGAGCTTGATGTTCGCCTTGATGAACTCGACGGCGCGGTAGGCACCGGTCGAGACCGCCTGGGTCGAGGCACCGGTGAACCAGTAGATGATCGCGCCGCCGACCACGAGGCCGAGCAGGAACGGCGGGTGCAGCATCGACAGGTTGCCGATCAGCTCGGGCTGCAGGCCCTGGGTGATCAGCATGATGAGCGCGAAGATCATCGTGGTCGCGCCGACGACGGCGGTGCCGATCAGCACCGGCTTCGCGGTCGCCTTGAACGTGTTGCCGGCGCCGTCGTTCTCCTCGAGGAACGCCTTGCCCTTCTCGAACTCGGGGCGGAAGCCGAAGTCCTTCTTGATCTCGTTCTCGATGTCGGGGATCGACTCGACCATCGAGAGCTCGTAGACGGACTGCGCGTTGTCGGTGACCGGGCCGTAGGAGTCGACCGCGATGGTGACCGGGCCCATGCCGAGGAACCCGAACGCCACGAGGCCGAACGCGAACACCGTGGCGGCCGCCCCGGAGGCGAACGGCGTCATCTCGAGCCCCGCCTGCAGGTTGGTCGCGTAGAGGATCTCGGTCATGCCGGTGAGCGACGAGATGTAGTAGGCGATCGCCATCAGCAGCGTGATGACGAGGCCCATCCAGTAGCCCGAGAAGTTACCCGCCGTGAGGCCGGCGAGGATGTTGAGCGACGCGCCGCCCTCCTTCGAGGCCGTGACGACCTCGCGGACGTGGCCGGAGTTCACCGAGGTGAAGATCTTGACGAGCTCCGGGATGATCGCGCCGGCGAGCGTGCCGCACGAGATGATGATCGAGAGCTTCCACCACAGGCCGTACGGCAGCGCCGACGGGCCCGTGCCGATCAGCAGGTACGAGATGCCGAACGTGAGCGCGACCGAGACGATCGAGGTCAGCCACACGAGGACCGTGAGCGGGTGCTCGAAGTTCATCTTGTCGGCGTTGAGGTACTTCGCCTTCGTGATCGCCTCGTTGAGGAGGTAGCTGCCGACCGACGCGAGCACCATGACGATCCGGATCGCGAACAGCCACACGAGGAGGACGGTCATCGCGAACTCGCCGGGGTCCTGCAGCGTGCCGGACGGCGCGAAGATCGCCAGGCCCGGGATGTTGGGGAGCGCGACGAGGAGGAACGTGATGAGCGCGACGCCGGTGACGCCGTAGGTCTCGAAGCCGTCGGCCGTGGGGCCGACCGAGTCACCGGCGTTGTCACCGGTGCAGTCCGCGATCACGCCCGGGTTACGCGCATCGTCTTCCTTGATGTTGAAGACGATCTTCATGAGGTCCGACCCGATGTCGGCGATCTTCGTGAAGATGCCGCCCGCGATGCGGAGGGCCGCGGCGCCGAGCGACTCACCGACCGCGAAGCCGATGAAGCACGGGCCCGCGTAGTCACCGGGGAGGAACAGCATGATGGCGAGCATCAGCAGGAGCTCGACGGAGATCAGCACGGTGCCGATCGACATGCCGGCCTCGAGCGGGATCGCCATCACGTGGTACGGCTTGCCGCGCAACGACGCGAAGGCGGCGCGCGAGTTCGCGAAGTTGTTGACGCGGATCCCGAAGAACGCGACGAGCGTGCTGCCGAGGATGCCGACCACCGAGAACGCCGCGATCGCGGCGACCTTCGCGAGCTCCACCTTCTCGAGGACTGCGAAGTACACGACGATGATCGTCGCGATCGGCAGCCACAGCAGGAAGATGAACTTCGCCTGGGTCTTGAGGTACGTCTTGCACGTCTCGTAGATCAGCTCCGAGATCTCCAGCATCGCCTTGTGGACGGGGAGGTTCTTGAGCTTCTGGTACTTCATCAGCCCGAACAGCAGGCCGATCGCGCAGACGGCGAGACCGATGGCCAGGATGTTCCAGCCGGTGGTGCCCAGCATCTGGATCTGATGGAAGTCCGGCAGGGTCAGCTGCGCTTCGCTGTGGGGGCGAGCAACCTGTCCGGCTGTCTCGGCCACGGTGGTGAGCCACGGGAGTAACGACGTCATGGGGTCCTTGGGGGAGGCGGGCTGTCGACCTGGAAACGCGTCCGGCGGCGCTCCGCCGGAACAGGGGTCACAAGGCCGGCGTTATATGGAGGCGTCGCGCGGCGCGCAAGGGGGCGCGGCCGCTGGAAACGCGAGAACCATTAGGGGTTTTCAGATGTGGCGTGCTATGGAACGCTGCCCGGAAAGGTCGAGTTGTGAAGCGCCGCCCCGAGATCCTGGCGCCTGCCGGCGACCGCGACGCGATGGCCGCGGCACTCGCCGCCGGTGCGGACGCCGTCTACTTCGGGCTGGACGATGGCTTCAACGCCCGTGCGCGCGCCGCGAACTTCGCCTCGGACACGCTCGCCGAGACCGTCGCGTGGATCCACCGCGCCGGCGCGCGCGCCTACGTCACCATGAACACGCTGGTGTTCGAGCCCGAGCTGCCGGTCGTCGAGGAGCTGCTCCGGCGCGTCGCGGCCGCGGGCACCGACGCGATCATCGTGCAGGATCCGGCCGTCGCCCTGCTCGCCCGCGCGATCTGTCCCGCGCTCGAGGTCCACGGCTCGACGCAGATGACGGCGTCGAGCCCCCTCGCGGCGCGGCTCCTGGCGGGGCTCGGGCTGACCCGGATCGTCGTGCCGCGCGAGCTCTCGGTCGAGGAGATCCGCGCGTACGCGGCGGGCTCGCCGATCCCGCTCGAGGTGTTCATCCACGGTGCGCTCTGCGTGGCGTGGTCGGGCCAGTGCCTGTCGTCGGAGGCGTGGGGCGGCCGCTCGGCGAACCGCGGCCAGTGCGCGCAGGCGTGTCGCCTGCCCTACTCGCTCGTCGTCGATGACCGCGAGCGCGATCTCGGCGAGGTCGAGTATCTGCTGTCGCCGAAGGATCTGGTCGGCAGCGAGGCGGTCGCGGCGCTGGCGTCGATCACGGGGCCGGGTGCCGTCGCGTCGCTCAAGATCGAGGGCCGGCTCAAGGGGCCGAGCTACGTCGCTGCGACGGTCGCCCACTATCGCGCGGCCGCTGCGGCGGCGGTCGGCGAGGCCCCGCTCGCACCCGCTGTCGAGATCCCCATCGATGACGCCTCGCTCAACGTCGCCTACTCGCGCGGGATCTCGCGCGGCTTCCTCGGCGGCGCCGACCACCAGACGCTCGTCGAGGGTCGGTTTCCGCGGCATCGTGGGCTGCCGCTCGGCCGGGTGACGCTCGTCGATCGCGACTCGGTGATCGTCGTCGCGGATCCCGCGCAGCGCCCGGTGACTGGTGCGCGCGCCCTCGCTGCCCGCCCGGTGCCACCGGCGGCCCCGGCCC
>JALZOI010000033.1 GCA_030857245.1 Myxococcota bacterium | reverse complement strand
CTCGGCGAGCGCGCGCGCGGCTACCTCGGCCTGGCGCTTCGCGCGCTCGACCTCGGCGCGTGACTTGACGACATCCTGCTTCGCGACGTCGGCTTCCTTGCGAGCGCGATCGGCCTCGGCGAGCGCCTGGCTCCGCGCCTGCTCGGCGGCGAGCCGCATCCGGTCCGCTGCCGCCTGCGCGACGTTCGCCAGCTCGCGGGCCTTGGCGGCTTCCTGCTTCGCGCGTGCGAGCTCGGCCTGGTTCGCCTGCTGACCGGCGCGCTTCGCCTCGTCGGCGGAGCGCTGCGCCTGCTCGGCACGCGCGGTCTGCTCGGCGGCCGTCTTGCGCAGCCGCTCGGCCTCCGCCTGCGCGGTCGCGCTCGACTTCTCGGCGCGATCGCGGGCCTGCTCGGCGGCCGCGGCCGCGCGCTTCGCCTGCTCGCTCTCGGCCTGCGCCTTGGCGAGGGCCTCGGGGTTCGCGTGCTTCGGCGCCGCGTCGCGCGCGGTCACCATCACGACGACGGAGTTGCCGTCGGTCTTGACGTCGTAGCGGCCGGCGCGCGCCAGCGTCACGATGACGCGCACGACCTGCCCGCCATCATCGAGCTGCTGCGCGGCGATCGTGCTGACCGCCCACGTGCCCGGCATCAAGGTCGTCGCGCCTTCGTGGCCGCGGAACGTCTCCGCGAGCCGCGCGCGCGGTACGTCGACGACGACGCGACTCGGCCGCTCGAGCTTGTACACGGTGAACGTGGGGGTCTGCGCGCCCCGCACGTGGATGCGCGTGGTGCCGGCATCCTCGTCATAGGTCACCGCACGGATCTCGTTGAGGCCGTCGGCACGTGCCGGCGACGAAGCCAACGTCGCGGTCACGATCGCAGCTGCGGCGATCCAGGTCATGGGTCGGTTCATGTGGTGCACACTCCTCGAGCGACGAAAATTTTCGCCCGCCCTGCGCAGGACCACAAATTTTCGCGTGAATCCGTCGCAGGAATCGTCCGACACCGCGCTCGACCACCGCTGCGCACTTCCATAACCGCCGAAACGCCCGAACGCCGCGACCTCGAGAGGTGGCGGCGTTCGCGTGTCGAGCGGTTCCGGAGGCGGCGACGCTACGGTCGGAGCTGCACGGGCGGTTGCGCCGGCAGCGTCGGCGGCGGCTCGACCGTCGGCGTGGTCGTCGGGCCCGACGTCGTGGTCGGTGGCGGATCGACGCGCGTCGCGGGCTCCACCATCGTGCGACCGCCGGGCGGCGCGACGACGGGCGCGCTCGGGTTGCGCATGCCGGAGTCTTCGAGCTGCGCGTTCACGGAGACCTGCATCGGGTAGAGCTGCACCGAGTGCTCCTCGGGCTCGCGCTGCCCCGCCGCGGTCGCGGTCGGCGTGATCACGAACGTCACGTAGCCGGCGCCGATGTCCTTGACCAGCGCCTTCTCCTTGCCGACGCAGTCACCCTTCTTGACGATGTGCCCGAGGTTCCCCGAGTCCATCATCAGCACCTTGCGCTGCGTGCCCTGGGCGACGATGCCGACGAGCTTCAGCGTCTGGTAGCTGTAGTTGCTCGCGACCATCTGGTCGCGCCGCATGCACTTCTGCGTCTTGTCGATGGCCGTGTCATCACCGATCGCAGCGAGGCCTGGCTGGTTGATCACGAACGACATGAAGGGATCGCGGAGATCGCTGCCCTGGAAGTCGCGCGGCTTGAACGTGTGCCGGATCGCGTCGCGCTCGGGGCACGAGCCACAGTAGTGACCGGAGCCGGCGGCGATGCAGTACTGGCCCGCGGCGCACGTCGTGACGTTGGGATCGCACTTCTTCGCATCGGTCGGCGTCGGGCACACGACCTCGTCCTCGATCCGCGCGATCGCGCGCATCGGGCCACCGGCGGCAGCCGCGGCAGCCGCCGGCGGCGGACGCGGGTTACTCGGCGGCGGCGGCGGCGCTTCGTCGTCACCACCGCAGGCACCGATCAACAACGAGATCGCGATGAGCTGCGCCCGCATCACAGGCCTCCCTTCAGTCCACCGCCGGTATCTGTGTCGGTCGCGCCGGCCTTGTCGAGCGCCTGCTCCGGGCGCTGCTCGTCCTTCTGCATCGAATCCTCGACCCGGACCTTCGCGCCCTTGGGCGTCCCGGCCGGCGGCAGCGGCTTGTTCGCCGGCGTCGGCTCCGGCCGCTGCACGTTCGCGGTCGGGTCAGGCTGGCGGAACGTCACCGCGGTGAACTTCGCGAACAGGATGATCTCGCGGTTCCGCACGGACGGCTGCGAGAGCTGGAGGTTCTCGATCGACACGATCCGCTCGCGCTCCTCGATGCCGTTCGGATCGCGGGTCGCGGCATTCTGCTTCGCGGGGACGAGCGACGCGAAGAACCGCTTGAGCTGCAGGAACGAGCCCGCCAGCTCGATGTCGACCGGCACCTTCACGAACGACTCGATCGGCTGCTCGGCGCCCTTCGCCCACTTCGTGATCTCGACGCCGGACTCCGTCATCTTGCGCTCGAGCGTCTCGAAGAACGCGGGGACCTCGGCCTCCGTCGGCAAGGCCTTCTGGTTCTCCTCGATCGAGCGCTGGAGCTCCGCCATCTCCTTGCGGAGCGTGGCGTAGCGCGGGATGTCGCCCTCGAGCTGGCGGTTCCTGCCGACGAGCGCGTCGTGCTCGCCCTGCACGCCCTCGACGCGCTCCTTGAGCCCCTTGAAGACGAACTGCCAGTACAGCAGGCCGAGCAGCAGCCCCACCACGACGAAGACGAGCACCTTGCGCTGCGTCGGCATGCGCTCGAAATCAGCCATCGCGCCTGAGGCCGCCATCAGTACGCCACCCTTCCGGTGATGGTGAAGCGGTAGTAGTTGATGCCGCGCTCGCGATCGACCACGCGCTCGCCACCCGCCGGCGTGACGTCCGAGAAGTACACGGACGCCGCGAGGCGCTTCGAGAGCTGCGTGACGTCGGACTCCGACTGCGCGCCGCCCTCGAGCCGGAACGCGCCGGCGTTGTCGTAGAAGCCCGAGAGCCAGACCTTCGTCGGATCCCAGTCGAGCTGGAACCGCTTGTTCGGATCACTGCCGGGGCCGTTGCCGACCTTCTTGCGCATGTCCTCGGTCATCGCGGGCAGTCGGTTCTGCGTCAGGATCTCGCCGAGCTCGTGGAGCACGTGCGCCGGCACGACCTTGCCCTCCATGAGGCGACCGATCGCCTGGGCTCGCTTCTCGACGTCCGTCTTCGCCTTCTTCATCTCCTCGTACCCGACGAGCTGCTTCTGCTTCTCGGCGATCTGCTCGGAGAGATCCTGGTTCGACGCCTGCAGCGACGAGATCTTGTCGCGGCGCGGCTTGTCGACGAGGAGGAAGACGAGCACGGCGGCGCCGACCACGGCACCGATGCCCATCATCAGCTGCCGGGAGGCGACCGCGCTGCCGCCCGCGCCGGCCGCGCTTCGTTTCGCCCGCTTTTGCGGGAGGAGGTTGATCTTGATCATGACCTACTTGTCTCCAGCCGATCGCATCGCGAGGCCGACGCCGATCAGCGCCTCGGGCGAGTGCGCCGCGAGGTAGGCACGGTCGAGCGAGGGATCGATCTCGACCCGCCGCCAGGCATCGGCGACCTCGAGCGGCAGCCGCGAGCGCCGCTCGATCGCGCGGTGCAGCGAGGCGATCTTCGAGCTGCCACCCGCGAGCACGATGCGGGTGACGTTGGCGTCCGCGGTCGTCGCGAGGAAGAAGTCGAGCGAGCGCTGGAACTCGCCCGCCATGACCTCGGAGACGCCTTCCATCACGCGGATGACGTCCTGCGGCACCACGCCGTCCTCGATCTGATTGCCGCCGACCTTGTAGGCCTCGGCCTCGTCGGCGGCGATGCCGAGCTGCTTCTGGATCTCCTCGGTGTACGCGTTGCCACCGATCGTGACGTCGCGCGTGAACAGCGAGGAGCCACTGCGCACGATGTTGATGTTCGAGATCGCCGCGCCGATGTTGATCAGCACGACGGTCTCGCGCGGATCGAGCGGGTAGTTCGCCTCGAAGCCGTTCTGGCTCGCGAACGCGGCGACGTCGACGATCTGCGGGATCAGGCCGGCGTCACGCACGACCTGGATGTAGTCGTTGACCACTTCCTTCTTCGCGGCGACCAGCAACATCTCGGTCTGGCCGCTCGCCGTCGACGGATTGGTGACGTGGTAGTCGATCTCGACGTCGTCCTTGCCGAACGGGATGTGGTGCTCGGCCTCGCTACGGATGTTGAGCGCGAGGGTCTCGGCCGACATCTGCGGGATGGCGATCTTCTTGATGATCACGGAGTGACCCGCGATCGCGATCGCGACGTCCTTCTGCTTGAGCTTGAGCCGGGCCCACAGCTGCCGGATCGACTCCGTCACCGCGCCCTGATCCATGATCGTCCCGTCGACGATCGTCTGGGGAACCAGGGGCTGCATGCCGAACGCTTGCAGCGCCCAGCCGGAGCCCTTGCGTCGAAGCTGAACTGCTTTGACGCTGCTGGAGCCGATATCGAGCCCGATGCACTGTTTGGCCATGAAACCTCTGCGAGGAAATAATGTTAGGCCGGCTCGGCGAGATCTCCAAAAAACGCCCGCGGTCCCGACGAAAGTCGGTTCGATAAGTCAGGAGATCCCATACTCCTTCATCTTGTAGAGCAGCGCGCGGTGGCTGATCTCGAGCAGCTTGGCCGCGTTGGTCCGGTTCCCCCCGGTGATGCCGAGCGCACGCCGGATGAGCTCCTGCTCGAGTCCGCGCGTGGCCTTCTTGATGCTTAGCTCGTCGACGTCGGTCGTGCCCGTCTGCGCTTTGACATTCATGACGGTGCCGAGGAAGGCGACGTCGATCTCGGGCCCATCGGCGAGGACGAGCGCTCGCTCGATCACGTTCTCGAGCTCGCGCACGTTGCCGGGCCAGGGCTGGCGACGCAGCGTGTCGGTGACCGCGTCGGGCAGCTCGATCGTGCCGAGCCGGTGGCGGGCGGCGTGGCGCGCCGCGAAGAACCGGGCGAGCTGCGGGATGTCCTCGGAGCGCTCGCGCAGCGCGGGGAGCTGGATCGGCAGCACGTTCAGCCGGTAGTACAGATCCTCGCGGAAGCGCCCGGCTGCGACATCCTCCGACAGATCGCGCAGCGTCGCCGCGATCAGCCGGACGTCGACCTGCAGCGGCGCGTTGTCGCCGACCCGGCGGATCTCGCCATCCTGGAGCGCCCGCAAGAGCTTCGCCTGGAGCGCGAGCGGCAGCTCGCCGACCTCGTCGAGGAACAGCGTGCCGCCATCGGCATCCTCGAACAGCCCGGCCTTGTCACGGACCGCGTCGGTGAAGGCGCCCCGCTTGTGCCCGAACAGCTCGGACTCGAGCAGCGCCGCCGGGATCGCCGCGCAGTTGACGGCGACGAAGCGCCGGCTCCGCCGCGGCGAGGCATCGTGGACGGCGCGCGCGACCAGCTCCTTGCCGGTGCCGCTCTCGCCGAGGATCAGCACCGTCGACCGGGTCCGCGCGATCTGCTCGATCGACGCGCGCAGCTGCTGCATCGCCTCGCCGTCCCCGATCAGCGACGGCGCGACGAGCACCGCGGCGGGCTTCTTCGGCAGCATCGCGACGTGGCGGAGCGCGAGCGTCACCGCCAGCTCGTCGAGCGGCTCGACGAGGATGTCGTCGACCCCGGCCTCGAGCAGCGCGAGCACCGCGCCGAGCTCGCGGGACGGCACGATGGCGATCAGCGCCGGCAGCCGCGTGGTGGCGCCGCTCACGAGCGCGAGCGCGAGGTCGGGCGTCGCGATCACCGCATCGCACTCGCTGGCGCCGAGGTACGTGCGCGCTCCGTCGAGCTCCGTCACCGTCGCGACCTGCTTACCCGCACGATCGAGCATCCCGTGGAGCGCACGGCGCGGCTCGTCGTCAGGACCGAGCAGCAACACGCGCTGCATGGTCCCCTTCAGTGCACCCGACGCACCAACGGCCTGCGTGAGCCCACTCGTCACGAGGACCGAAGGTACCGCGGGTTGGCGTCGGCCGTCACGTCGGCGCGCGGGGCGATGCGAACCGGCGCCGCCGCCGTCACTCGGCCAACCTCGCAGAACGCCGCTCGCGTGGTGATCGCCGACATGCGTCAGCGGCCGAGCCGGCGGCGCCCGGGATCGTGCCTGCGCTAGACTGCCTACATGATCCGCGCGGAGCTCGACGCACGCCTCGGCGTGGAGATCCGCTCGACCCGCGAGCTCGTCTACACCGACGTCGTCGACGCCGCCGACGATCGCCCGCTCCACGTCCGCGCCGGCTCCGGGATCGCGGTGCGCGGTGACGAGCTGCTCGTCGTCCAGGACGACGCGTCGTTCATCGCGCGGGTGCGCGGCGACGAGGTGACGTCGATCCCGCTGCCGTTCGGCGCGACCGGGCGCCGCCGCTTCGAGGTCGCGCTCGGCAACAAGTACGACAAGCTCGATCTCGAGACCTGCGCGATGGTCGGTGACGAGCTGTGGGCGTTCGGCTCGGGCTCGCTGCCGGTGCGCGAGGTCGTCGTCCGGTTGCGCGGCGAGGCCGTGACGATCGTCGATGGCGGTGCGCTCCACGCGGCGCTCCGCGAGGCGGTGGGCTCGCCGTGCAACGTCGAGGGCGTGGCGGTCGTCGGCGACGAGCTCTGGCTCTGCCACCGCGGCAACACCGGCCCGCGCGATCCGGGGCCGGCGATCGCGCGCTGCTCGCTCGCCACCGTCCGGGCGTGGCTCGACGGGGGAGCGCCACCGACGATCCACGCCCTCGATCGCTACGATCTCGGCGCGATCGACGGCGTCCGGCTGGGCTTCACCGATGCCTGTGCGATCGGCGATCGCGTCTTCTATGTCGCCGCCGCCGAGGCCTCGAACGATGCGATCGAGGACGGCGCGGTGCTCGCCGCGCAGCTCGGCGTGATCGATCGAGGGCGGGTCCGCGCCATCGCCCTGACCGCCAGCGGGCACCCGATCAAGGCCGAGGGACTCGCGGTGATGGATGCGAATCGCGCCTGGATCACCGTGGACCCGGACGACCCCGACGCCCCTACACAGCTCCTCGAGGCCGTGCTGACCGGCCCGTGGACCGCGCCAAAGTCCTCGTAACGACTCGGGTCTCCCCCGCGCGATCTGCCAACGATCGATCGCAAGTGCCAACGAAGTTGGCAGCTGTGCGCCCGGTTCACAAAAGTAAGCGTTTGAAACTGCTGGAGACTCAACTTGGTCGTCCGGTTGCTCTATGCTGCACCGTCCTTTGGAGGTGATCTGGATGCGCCACGCGACTTCTGCGCTCTTCTGTTCTCTCGGCCTGGCAGCGCTGCTGACCGGCTGTCCCGACCGCACGATCTCCGAGGTCAATCCTCAGCAGGGTCGCGTCGAGTACAAGGACATCCCGGTCACCGTGAACCGGAACATCGACATCCTGTTCGTCATCGACGACTCGGGCTCGATGGCCGACAAGCAGAACAACCTCGCCACCAACTTCCCGAACTTCATCAACGTCCTCAACACCATCGAAGGTGGCCTGCCCGATGTGCACATCGGCGTGATCTCCTCGGACATGGGGACGAAGGGCCTCGACGGCGCTGCCGGTACCCCCATCGGCACGTTGGGCCAGGGTGGCTGCGCGAACGCCGGCGACGACGGCAAGCTGCTGACTGGCAGCGCGACCATCACCGGCTCGTTCCTCAGCGACATCAAGCAGACCGACGGATCGCGCCAGAAGAACTACACCGGCGATCTGGCGACGGTGTTCGGTCAGATGGCACGCGTGGGCGCGACGGGCTGCGGCTTCGAGCAGCACCTGTGGTCCATGCAGCGCTCGCTGCAGAACGTGACGGCGAACCCGGGCTTCCTCCGCCCCGATGCCTTCCTCGCCGTGATCTTCATCGCGGATGAGGATGACTGCTCGGTGCAGAATCCGTCGTTGCTCGCCGCGGGCGATACCGGCCCCCTCGGCCCGCTCACCTCGTTCCGCTGCACGCGGTTCGGCGTGACGTGCGCCGTCGGTGGCGCGACGACCGACCAGATGAACGTCGTCGGCGTCAAGGACCAGTGCGCGCCGGCCGAGACCTCGCAGTACATGGCGAAGGTCTCCGGCTTCGTGAACTACATGAAGACGCTGAAGAGCGATCCTTCCAAGGTCATCGTCGCCGGCATCATGGGGACGCTCGACCCGTTCGCCGTCGAGACCCGCCAGATCAATGGCCAGGGCCAGACGGCGCTCGCGCACTCGTGCACGTACAACTCGCCGAGCGGTCCGCAGGTCGCCGACCCGCCGACCCGGCTCAAGTTCTTCCTCGACCAGTTCCCCAACCGCTCGACGTTCACGTCGATCTGCCAGCCCGACCTGTCCGGCGGCCTGCAGCAGATCGCGCAGCTCCTCAAGACGGCGCTCGGTAACCCCTGCATCGAAGGCAAGCTCGCCGATCCGATCGACTGCTCGGTCTCCGACGTCACGAACTACCTGAAGCCGAACCAGCAGGAGACCGTGCTGCCGCAGTGCGATGCCACGGCGAGCAACAAGACGTGCTGGCGGATCACGAAGGATGCGGCGAAGTGCCCCGGCGGCGACAACTTCATCCTCGACGTCCAGCGCAGCACGGCGCCGCCGCCCGACACGCACATGATCGCGTACTGCGTCACCGAAGCCGAGTAGCTCCCGCTTCTCGTGCGACGCGACCGGCCCCACCTCGGGGCCGGTTCTGCGTTTCGGCGTTGCTGCGATTCTTGGGTTTCGCGGGTCCGGCGTGCCGGCGCGTGACGGATGCGTGCGGCGCCCGCCACCAACCTCCAACAACGGAGGTACGAGAATGCGGACGACGAGCGTGGCTTTGCTCGCGCTGCTCGGTGGCTGTCCCGATCGCACGATCGCGTCGGTGGTCCCCCAGCAGGGCAAGGTCGAGACCCTGGACATCCCCCTGATCCCGCGGCGGGACATCGACATCCTGTTCGTGATCGACGACTCGCTGTCGATGAAAGAGGAGCAGACCTCGCTGCGCGCGAACTTCCCGCGCTTCGTATCGGTGCTCGAGTCGATCGAGGGGGGCCTGCCGAACGTGCAGCTCGGCGTGATCACGCCGAACCTCGGGACCAGCGCGCTCGATGGCACCACGGCGCCGCCGATCGGCAGCTGCGTCGGACACGGCGAGGGCGGCGCGCTGCGCACCCTCGGCACCGGCGGCCCGCGGTTCCTCCGCAACGTCGCGCGGGAGGGCGGCGGCCGCGACACCAACTACGGCGCGCTGTCGCTGACGCAGGCGTTCGAGCAGCTCGCCACCGTCGGCACCGCCGGCTGCGGGATCGAGCAGCACCTCGAGGCGATGAAGCGCGCGCTCGACGGCTCGAATGCGGTCAACGCCGGCTTCGTCCGCGACGACGCCTACCTCGCCGTCATCGTGATCGCCGACGAGGACGACTGCTCGCTCGCGAAGAGCTCGCTGTTCGCCGGCACCCAGGACGCCACGTACGCCGACGTCGTCAACTTCCGCTGCACGTCCCACGGCGTCGCCTGCGACACGCCCGCCACGCCGTTCGAGATGGCGACCGGCGTGCGCGAGGACTGCCACCCGCGCGACGACTCCGAGCTGGTGGCGTCGGTCGATCGCTACGTCGAGTTCCTGAAGAGCCGGAAGGCGGACCCGCGCGACGTCATCGTCGCCGGGATCGTCGGCGACCCCGCGCCGTTCGCGATCACGAAGAAGCAGATCAGCGAGACCGTGCAGACGACCGTGCTCGCGCGGTCGTGCCCGCGCGACGAGGCGAGCACCGGGCAGCTCGCGTTCCCGGCGGTCCGCACCGCGGACTTCCTGGCGCAGTTCGCGAACACGGCGCGCACGACGATCTGCGACGACGACCTCTCGGACGGCCTCACCGAGATCGCGGCGCTGCTCAAGGGCGTGATCGACGAGCCCTGCTTCCGCCTGCCGCTGGCGGATGTCAGCGATGCCCCGGGCGCGCAGTACGACTGCTCGGTCCTCGAGGTCCGCCGCCACCCCAACGCCGCCGACGAGGAGCTCGGGGTCCTGCCGGCGTGCGATCGCGGCGCCCCGCCCTGCTGGCGGATCGAGGAGGACGCGGTCCAGTGCGCGTACACGCCGGCCCCGCACCTCAAGCTCGTGATCGACCGCACCGGGGCGCCGCCCGCCACGCCGGACCTCCGCATCAAGGCGTCCTGCGTGACCAGCGGGTCGGCTCCGCCGCTGCAGTGACGCGCAGTCGATCGCGCTGGCGAGTGTTCACCCGTCGTCAGCATCGAGATGGCGGCCGGGATCCATGCGGTCGTGCATCACGCGGACGACCTCGACCACGCCGTCGCGACCCAGCCGGTAGTAGAGAACATGGACCGGGCCCTTCACCTTGAGGCGCCTCGCGACGTCCCGGCAGCTGACGAAAAGCTTCGCATGCCCGCGAGCACGTCCCCTCGATCCCTCGTTCCGAGCCCGTGTGGATCGCCCGCGAGCCGCCACAGGGCCTCGGCGATCACCCGGAGGTACCTGCGGCTGGCCTCGGATCCCCAACGCTCGAGGCTGGTGCTCGCGATGGCGGTCACGTCCGCGCGAGCAAGCGCGCTCAGCCGGAACGTCGCCTCCGTCAGCGCGAGCGCTTGCGGGACGGCGTGACCGCTTTGACGAACCCGTCGAAGTCACCCGCCGTGAGCTCGTCGTGGTCACCGCGCTCGAGCGCATCGACGCCCGCCTGGAGCTGGATGCGCACGGCCTTCAGCTCGAGCGCGGCTTCCTTGCGACGCTCCTGCAGGACCCGGAGGGCATCGCGGACCGCCTCGCTCGCATTCTGATCCTCGCCGGCGTCGACGACCTCATCGATGAAGTCGTCATGGCGCTGCGTCAAGCTGATGTTTCGCGTGGGCATCGGACCTTCCGATGCGGAGCGTACCAAGCTTGGCAAGCCTGCCAGCTGTCGCGCGTTCCGCGCAGGCCACTCCGGGGCGTCGGCGACGTCGCACGCGCCGCCAGTAGTGATAGGGTCCCGGCGTGCCGAGCCCGGGCAAGCCGCTGATCACCGCCAACCAGGTCACGCTGGCGCGCCTGATCCCGATGCCGCTCCTCGCGTGGCTGATCTACAAGGGCGCCGAGGACGGCAACTTCCAGGGCGATCCGTACATGTGGAGCGCGCTGATCGCCGGCACGGTGATCGGCAGCACCGACTGGGTCGACGGCATGCTCGCCCGCAAGTACGGCCCGACCGTGCTCGGCGGCCTGCTCGACCCGATCGCCGACAAGGTCTTCATCGCCTTCGCGTACGTACCGTTCGCGGACCCGCGCGGCGCGGCGCTGATCCCCGCGTGGGCGTGCGCGCTGATGTTCATGCGCGAGTTCTTCATCACGGCGCTGCGCTCCGCGTACGAGCAGCGCGACCTCTCGCTGAAGACGAGCTACCTCGCGAAGGTCAAGACGTGGACGCAGATGCAGGGCATCGGCGTGATGCTGCTGTTTCCGCTCGTCCAGAACCCGAACTTCCTGACCTGGCTGCTCGCGATCCTCACCGGCGCGCCGCTCGTGGTGATGGCGTACTTCTGGTTCGTCAAGCACAAGTTCTGGCGCGGCGCGCTCGTGATGTCGGGCTCGGTCGCGCCGATCCTCGGGCTCCACCTCTACGGCGACGTCCCGCTCTCGCTCAAGGCCATCATGCTCGCGATCGTCGCGATCACGTGGATCAGCGGCGTCGACTACATGCTCGTCGGCTGGAAGCAGCTGCGCGGCCGCGGCGACTTCTCGCGCGCCGATGCCGTCCGCCTGCTCGGCGCGCTCAGCGTGCCGGCCCTGCTGTTCGCGGTGCTCGTCCTGACGGCGGCGCCGTCGTGGACGGTGTTCGCGGTGCTCTCGCTCGAGCTCGCGGTCGGTGGCCTCGACAACCTGATGTCGCACCACAAGAAGGCCACCAAGTCGCTCGCCTGGGGCAGCCGCGTCCTCGGGATCAGCGCGCTGCTCGGCGCCGCCCTCCTCCTCCCGGAGTACGCCACGGTGTTCGCGATCGCCGCCACCGCCGTCTCGCTGGTCGGCGTCGCCGCCGAGTTCTGGCGCGGCCGCGACTACTTCCTCGACAAGCGGATCCGCGACAAGGCCCTCCGCGAGGCCGCCGCACTCGATCCGCGCGACCGCCACCTGCAGTAGGCCGACCTCGCACCCGATCCCCCCGGATCGCATGCGGCGGGCCCTGTTCTCTCCTGAACATTTCCTTGGCGCCTCGGCTCAGCGACCCTCTCCGGTGCGGCCGGCGATGTACCATCGCCCCGTGCGCGAAACAGCTGGCTCGGGGGAGCTCGGTCCGTCGGCGTCGCATCCATCGCTGTGCGATCCGCTGGTCTCGGTCGTCGGCCTCGACTTCAAGACCAAGCAGCACACGCGCCTGACGGTCGACGACGTTGGCGCCGCGATGGCCGCCGGCAGCTTCGTGTGGATCGACGTCGACGTCGCCCAGACCGACGAGGCCCGCACCCTGCTCGGTCGGCTCGCGCTGTGCGCGCCCGAGATCGTCGAGGACGCGCTGACCCGCGAGCCGGCGACGCAGATCGCCCGCTACGACGACTACCTCCACATGGTGCTGTCGGGCTGCCGGCTCCTCGGGAACAAGTTCGATCTCGAGCGCGTCGACGTCATCATGGGCGAGCGCTTCCTGCTGACCCTGCACAAGGGCCAGCCGGTGTTCCTCGAGGCGGTGCGGCGGTCGTACGTCGCCGACTTCATCCGGTTCGCCCAGAGCCCGAGCTTCTTGCTCTACGAGCTGTGGGATCACCTGATCGACAACTACCTCTCGGTGCACAAGAAGTTCGAGGAGCGCGTCGAGGCCGTCCAGGCCCAGCTGATCGGCCACGTGCAGGACGGCATCTTCGGCGAGGCCTCCGAGCTCGGCTCCGACCTCCTCCACCTCCGCAAGGTCGTGCTGCCCGCGCGCGCGGTGCTCACCGATCTGTCGACGCGCAAGTCACCGTTCGTCAGCGAGGCGACGCAGCCGTTCCTCGGCAACATGGTCGGCACGATCGAGCGCGTGCTGCAGGACGTCCTCGTCGATCGCGACATCCTGTCGGGCGCGCTCAACAACTACATGTCGATGGTCGCGCACCGGACGAACGCGGTGATGAGCCGCCTCACCGTCGTGTCGATCATCTTCCTGCCGCTGACGTTCCTGTGCGGCGTCTACGGCATGAACTTCAACGTGCTGCCCGAGAAGGAGTGGCAGTACGGCTACGCGTACTTCTGGGCGCTCGTCGTCGTGATCGTCGTCGGGCTGATCTGGCTGATGAAGCGCAACAAGGTGCTGTGAGCGCCGGCTAGCCGACCACGCGGTTGCGACCCTCGCGCTTGGCGCGATACAGGTTGTCGTCGGCGAGCTTGATGAACTGGGTGACGTCGACGTCCTCGCCCTCGACGGTGGCGAGCCCGACCGAGACCGTGACCTCGAAGGTGTCGCCCTCGTACTCGAAGGGCTGATCGCAGACGAGCCGGCGGACCTGCTCGGCGAACGTGCGCGCGCCGGTGATGTCGGTCTCGGGGAGCACCGCCGCGAACTCCTCGCCGCCGTAGCGCGCGAGCAGCTCCTCGCGGCGCACGCGCCCGAGCAGGCGGCGCGACAGCTCGCGCAGCACGTAGTCGCCGGTGAGGTGGCCGTGCTTGTCGTTGATCAACTTGAAGTGATCGATGTCGAACATCAGCAGCGACAGCGGCCGCCGGTAGCGCGCGCAGCGAGCGATCTCGCGCTCGAGGAACTCGAGGAAGTAGCGCTTGTTGTGGGCGCCGGTCAGGGCGTCCACGATCGTCATCCGGTAGATCTCCTCGTGGTAGCTGGCCTCGATGCCGCTGCCGGTGAGGAACTTGAAGATGGCCGCGCCGATCTTCACGAAGTCGCTGTCGCGCAGCACCGACTTGGTGACCGGGACGTCGTTGACGTACGAGCCGTTGGTCGACTGTAGATCCTCGACCGACCAGGTCTCGCCCGAGCGATAGACGCGCGCGTGCCGGCGCGACACCGAGTCGCGATCGACCTGGATGTCACAGTCAGCGCCGCGGCCGAGCACGATCTCCGCGCGCGCGAGCGGGAAGCGCTTCCCCATGTCCGGGCCCGGCGGATAGATCAGCACGAGGCATGCCTCGCCCGTCTCCTTGGCCGGCTTGACGACCTGGACCTTGGTGATGCGTGTCTTCCACTCGGACATGCGGCCTGATGCGCGGAGCGATGCGATGCGATGCGATCCAACCCGGCGTGATCGTATCGATTTCGATCTGAGCCCAAAGCGGTGTGACCTGTCAATGTGTGCGGCGGTGTGATAAGCCGGCGACGTGGCCGTCAGGGACCTGGAGCGAGCGATCAGCGCTCGCGAGCGGGCGGAACCCTTCGATCTGGGTGGTGACGACGAGGTCGGGGTCGTGCTGGTCCACGGCTTCACCGGGACGCCGTACGAGGTGCGCTACCTCGGCGAGCAGCTCGCCCGCGCCGGCTACGCGGTCCGCGGCCCGCGCCTGCCGGGGCACGGCACCCGGATCGAGGACCTCGACGTCACGACCTGGAGCGACTGGGTCGCGGAGGTCGATCGCGCGGTCGAGGCCCTGCGGCAGCGCTGCGATCGGGTCGCGGTGATCGGCCAGTCCCTGGGCGGCCTGCTCGCGCTGCATCATGCGAGCCGGCATCCGGAGCTCTCGTGCGTGGGCTCGCTGGCGGCGCCGCTGTGGCTCGCGGGGCTGGCCGCGCGGGTCGCCGTGTGGACCCGGCCGGATGGACCGCTGCGGCGGGTGCGCGCGATCCCGAAGCTCGGCGGCTCCGATGTCCTCGATCGGCGCGCCAAGGCCGAGAACCCCTGCTACCCGGCCATCCCGACGCGCGCGCTCGGGCAGCTCCTCGCGTTCATGAAGATCGTCGACGACGTGCTGCCGCAGGTCACGCAGCCCGTGCTCGTGCTGCACGCGCGCCAGGATCACACCGCGCCGGTGGCGTGCGCCGCGCGGATCGCCGAGCGCACGCGGGCGACGCGGGTGCGCCTGCTCGACCGCAGCTATCATCTGATCGCGGTGGACGTCGAACGCGACATCGTCGCCGCCGAGGTCACCGCGTTCTTGCGCCGCCACACCCAGCCCCGCGCTGCAAAGGATCTGTCATGCGCCACGTGATCTCGATCGACCAGGGCACCACCGGCTCCACCGTGCTCGTCCTCGACGAGCAGCTCGCGGTCCGCGGCCGCGGCTACCAGGAGTTCCCGCAGATCTACCCGCAGCCGGGCTGGGTCGAGCACGATCCCGAGCAGATCTGGACGTCCGTCACCACGGCGCTCGCGCAGGCGATGCAGGGCATCGAGCCGTCGTCGATCGCGGCGATCGGCATCACGAACCAGCGCGAGACGGCGGTGCTGTGGGATCGCAAGACCGGCAAGGCGGTGCACCACGCGATCGTGTGGCAGGACCGCCGCACCGCGGATCGCTGCGCGCAGCTCCAGGCCGCCGGCAAGGAAGCGCGCGTCAAGCAGCTCACCGGCCTGACGATCGATCCGTACTTCTCGGGCACCAAGATCGGCTGGATGCTGCAGCACGTCGACGGCCTCGCCGCGCGCGCCCGCACCGGCGAGATCGCGTTCGGCACGATCGACTCTTACTTGCTGTGGCGGCTGACCGGCGGCGCGGTCCACGCGACGGACGTCACCAACGCGTCGCGCACGCTGCTGTTCGACATCACGACGCTCGCGTGGTCGGACGAGCTCCTCGAGCTGCTCGGCGTGCCGCGCGCGCTGCTGCCGGCGGTCGTCCCGTCATCGGGCACCGTCGGCACGACCCGCGGCGTGCCCGGCCTGCCGGACGGCATCGCGATCGCGGGCCTCGCCGGCGATCAGCAGTCGGCGCTGTTCGGCCAGGCGTGCTTCACGGCCGGCGACGCGAAGTGCACGTACGGCACCGGCGCGTTCATCCTGATGAACACCGGCGACACCCCGGTCGCGTCGACGGCCGGGCTGCTCACCACCGTCGCGTGGCAGCTCGCGACCGGCGAGCTGCGCTACGCGCTCGAGGGCAGCGCGTTCATCGCGGGCGCGGCGGTCCAGTGGCTGCGCGATGGCCTGCAGTTCTTCTCGACGGCGACCGAGATCGAGGCGCTCGCGCTCTCGGTCCCCGACTCGGGCGGCGTCATCGTGGTGCCGGCGTTCGCCGGCCTCGGCGCGCCGCACTGGCGGCCCGACGCGCGCGGCACGATCACGGGCCTCACGCGCGGCTCCACGCGCGCCCACCTCGCGCGCGCGACGCTCGAAGGCATCGCGCTGCAGAACGTCGACATCCTCCGCGCGATGGAGCGCGACGCGCAGCGCGAGCTCACGATGCTCAAGGTCGACGGCGGCGCGGCCGCGAACAATCTCTTGATGCAGTTCCAGAGCGACGTGCTCGGCGTCGAGATCGTCCGCCCCGCCCTCGTCGAGACCACCGCCCTCGGCGCCGCGTTCCTCGCGGGGCTCGGCACCGGCGTGTGGAAAGATCAGGCCGAGGTCACGAAGACCTGGCGCGAGGAGCACCGCTTCAAGCCCACCGCGGATCGCGCGCGCATCACCGCGCACCTCGCGCGCTGGGACGCCGCGGTCGCGAAGGCCTAGCCAGGGGACGCCCTCCACTAACGCAACTTCGGACCAGCGCCGGACCTGGTTGCGCGGACTTGCGCAGCTCAAGTTGCGCTAGTGGAGGGCGTCCCCTCGGGCCGCAGCCAGCGGGCGGGATCCTCGATGCGCTGCTTGAGGAGCTCGAGCGCTCGCGCGCAGTAGAGGCCGTCCTCGACGCGCTCGTCGAAGGTGTAGCGGATCGTGAGCAGCGGGCGGATCTCGATCGCGTCGCCGCGGGCGACCGGGGTCGGCGCGATCTGGCCGATCGCCACGAACAGCGGGCAGTTGCCGTGCTCGTAGAGGTGGTGGTACGCGGCGTCGATGCGGAGGCTGCCGAGGTTGGCGACGAACGCGCTCGTGTACATCGGGTCGGTGTCGACGAGCGAGCGCGGCGCGAGGCCCCAGGCGTAGAGCCGGCGCAGCACGCCGATCAGGACGGCGAGCAGGAAGCCGGGCAGCGCGAGCAGGATGCGGAGCTCCCGGTCCAGCGCCGATGGTGCACCGGCGCGGGCGCCGCGGACCTCGCCGCCGAGCTGCTCGACGAGCGTCTCGAGGCGCTCGCCGGGAGCGAACCGCCGCTTGATCGTCGCGAGCGGCGCGTCGTCGGACATCGCCTGCTTCGCCGCGAACGAGAGGTACACGCCGGTGCGCTGGTAGGTGCGGCGTCCGAGCGTGAAGCGGTTGAGTCGCTCGCGCTCGTGCAGCACGGTCGCGAGCGCGTGCAACACGAGGTGGAAGAGCGTCGTGCGCGGAGCGCCGCTCGCGTTGTGCGCGGCGAGCCACGTGGTGGTGCGCGAGACGTCGAGCTGCTGCTCGAAGTACACGGCGGCCTCATTCCGGCGCCGCATCAGGAACGGCATCATCTGGCGGTACGGAGGGACCGCGACGCGCTTGCCATCGTGGGGCCCGAACATGCCGCACCGTAACGCGGCGCGTTCCCTACATGTCGAGCGAGCCGGCGTGCGGGAGTGCGCTTACGACGCCGCGCTGGTCGTCCTTCCCTGCCCTGGTCGAAATCACCAACTAGTGGTGGAGACGACCGCGCTGATCGCGCAACGCGTCCATGAATTCAGTTGGTTGGGCGTGGCATCGAGGTTGCTGTATGGCTCGCCACCCCTGGGGAGGAATGCACGATGGCTCTACTCGCGACCCGCATCTCGAAGAACTCTGCCGACTGGACCGATCGCGAGTTGCTCAAGTGCGTGCTGCGCAGCGAGGCCCGCGGCTGGGCGGAGCTGGTCCGCCGCTTTCGCCCGCTGATCTACCGCTGCATCACCAAGGTCACGCTGAAGTACAACCCGATGCTCGGCAGCGCCGACCTCGACGAGATCTATGCCGACGTCATGATGCAGCTCGTGCGCGACGACATGCACAAGCTCCGGATCTACAACCCGGCGCGCGGCACGAAGCTCGGCTCGTGGATCGGCATGATCTCGGTCAACGCCGCCTACGACTTCCTGCGCAGCGCCGGCCGCCGGCCGCTGCTCGACAAGGTCGACGGCAACATCGATCCCCACGAGGAGTGTGATCGCACGCCACTCGATCAGCTGATCGAGAAGGAGCGCTGGGATCACCTCAACAACCTGCTCTCCGACTTCTCCGCCAAGGACCGCACGTTCGTCGAGCTCTACTACCAGAAGGGGCTCGAGGCCGAAGAGATCGCGACCGAGATGCAGATCAGCCTGAAGACGGTCTACTCGAAGAAGCACAAGATCCGCGCGCACCTCGTCCGCGTGCTGCAGAACATCGCCGGCGACAGCCCGATCGCGGACCTCGCGGTCGCCGCCGCGGCGTAGCGCCGAGCGGCCACTCGACGAGCGCCCGACTAGCGCTCGAAGCTCAGGAACGCTCGCAGCTCGACGGTCCCGTCGGGTTGTTGGGTTGGTGCGGTGAGCAGCACGGTCTTCGCGAAGCCATGCATCCCGCGCGGGCCCTCGAGGTCCGCGATGGTGTCGCCGACCGCGTCCTGCGTGCCCACGAGCAGCACGCGGCACTGGCCGGTCTTGCACTCGGTCGCGCGCAGCGTGTCGCGACGTAGCTTCGCGAACCGGGCCTGGATCTCGCGCTCGGTCGTCGTGGCCCAGCCGTCGTCGCGCACCTCGGCCTCGAAAGCGAGCTGCGCGGGTGGCGTCGCGGGGGTGGCGGGATCGGCGGCGGGATCGGCCGCCGGCGCAGGCGGCGTCGCGCCGGTCCACGCCGCGGCATCCGGAGTCGACCCGTTGGGGGTCGGGACAACGGTCGCGGGTGCTGCAGGCGCCGGGCGGGGCGGGGGCGCCGGGGGTGTGGCGTCGCCGCGCAGCGCGATCCACGTGACGATCCCGACGATCGCGAGCCCCCCGACGACGATCGGCACGCGGTCGGCCATGCGGTGCGAGCCTAGCACTTGCCGGTCCCCCGCGCGTCTGGCTAGATGTGTTCGCTGTGTCCGAGCCTGCGAGCCGTACCCCGAGGATCGTCGACGCGCCTGGCAAGCTGCCGTTGCGCGAGCGGCTGCGGGCGCTGCTCGCACGCGGCAGCACCGGCGATCCACCGCGCACCTTCGACCGCTCGCGGGTCGTGATCGAGAACCGCGCGGATGGCGGGACGTTCTACTGGCTCGGCAAGCTCTACGGGTTCGCGGCGCTGATCATCATCACGTCGCTCGCGCTGACCTGCCTCCTCATCTACAGCTACTTCTCGCTGACCGCGCCCCGGATCTGCGCGCCTGGCGAGGCCTCGACGGACCAGGCCGGCACGCTCGCGTGCGTACCGAGCCTCGAGCGCTACGCGAACGTCGCGCCCGGGGTCTCGCGGATGTACGCGGCCGACGGCACGCTGCTCGGCGAGTTCGCGAAGGAGTGGCGCGAGCTCGTCCCGTACGAGCGGATCCCGAAGCGGATGGTCGATGCGTTCCTCGCGGTCGAGGACCACGAGTTCTTCGAGCACCGCGGGATCTACTTCAAGGGCATCGCGCGCGCGGTGTGGACGAACGTCACCGCTGGCGACTTCGCGCAGGGCGGCTCGACGATCACGCAGCAGGTCGCGAAGCAGTTCCTCGGTGCGGAGAAGTCGCTGTCCCGCAAGGGCAAGGAAGCCGTGATGGCGCGCCGGCTGGAAGCGCAGTACTCGAAGCGCGCGATCCTCGCGGTCTATCTCAACCACATCTATCTCGGCGCCGGTGCGTGGGGCGTGTCCGCCGCGTCGCGCCGCTACTTCCAGAAGGATCTCGACCAGCTCACGCTCGCCGAGGCCGCGCTGATCGCGGGGCTCGCGAAGGCGCCCAGCCGGTTCTCGCCGATCCACCAGCAGCAGCTCGCGATCGAGCGGCGCAACGTCGTGCTCGACAAGATGCAGACGTACGGCTTCGCCAAGCCCGACGAGGTCGCGGCGGCGAAGGCCGAGCCCATCAAGCTCGACATCTATCGCGACGTGTTCCCTGATCGCATGCCGTACTACGCCGAGCACGTGCGCCGGTACGTCAACGAGCGCTACGGCAACGACGCGCTGTTCGGGGCCGGCATGCGCATCGAGACCGCGGGCGAGCCGAGCTGGGAAGCCAGCGCGTACGAGAACGCGGATTTCGGCGCGCGGCACCAGGACAAGCGCCAGGGCTGGCGCGGCCCCGAGTGGCGGCTCGATGGCACCGGTCGCGAGATGTTCCTCGCCCGCCAGCAGCAGCTCTACGGCAACGGCCCGCTCGTGCCGGGCAAGCGCTACCTCGCGCTCGTCGACAAGGTGAAGGGCGACGGCGCGGAGGTCCTCGTCGGCGAGCACCGGCTCGAGCTGCCGCTCCGCAACCTGCGCTGGGCGGCGAAGTGGGAGCGCGGCAATGCCGAGAACGATCGGGTGGTCGAAAGCGCGAACGCGGTGCTCAAGCCCGGCGACGTCGTGTGGGTGACCCGCGAGATCCGGACGCGCGACAAGTACCGCGACTACCACTTGCCCGGCGGCAACAACCCTGCCTGGCGCACCCGCAACGACGAGCGCGAGTGGGACGAGAAGCACCCGAAGACCGTCAAGCTCGAGCAGGTCCCGCACCCGCAGACCACGATCTTCACGGCCGATCACCACAATGGTTACGTCGCGGCGATGGTCGGCGGCGCGGACTACGATCGCTCCGTCTTCAACCGCGCCGTCCAGGCGTGCCGGCAGCCCGGTTCGACGTACAAGCCGATCTACTACGCCCTCGGGCTCGACCAGGGCTTCGGCTTCGACACCGTCCTCAACGACGTGCCGGTGAAGATCGTCGATCCCATCACCGGCGAGGTCTGGGCGCCCACGAACCTCGGAGATTCGCTCGATGGCGACGTCACGCTCGAGTACGCCCTCGTGTTCTCCAAGAACATCCCGTCCGTCGATCTGTTCAAGCGGCTCGGCGCCGCCAACGTCGAGGCGTGGGCGCGGCGGATGGGGTTCTCGACGAAGATCTTCGCGGATGACGCGCTCGCGCTCGGCGCGTCGTGCAGCAAGCTCGACGAGATGGCGCGCGCCTTCACCGTGTTCGCCCGCAACGGCGCGTGGTGGCCACGCCCGGCGGGCAAGGAGAAGAACTGGATCTACGTGCGGCGGATCGTCGACCGCGAGGGCAACACGATCGAGGACAACACGGTCGCCGCGGATCCGCAGCTCGCGGCCGCCGACCGCTTCGATCGCGCCGCCGCTCTCGCGGGCATCAAGCCACCGCAGGCGATCCCGGCGCGCACCGCGTTCCTGATGTCCCGGCTGCTCGCGCACGAGGTGATCTACGGCTTCGCCAACGTGCTGCGCGCGACCCAGATCTTCGCGGCCGGCAAGACGGGTACCTCGAGCGATACCCACGACACGTTGTTCATCGCGTACACGTCGCGGTTCACGACGCTGGTGTGGATGGGTGACGACAAGAAGGAGCGCGCGATCGGCAAGAACGACGCCGCGTACATCACCGTGGTGCCGCTGTGGTCGCGCTACATGTTCGAGGCGGCGAAGGGCTACCCGAACCCGGAGATCCCCTGGGCCGTCCCGCCCGGCGTCAGCCCCAAGGACCGCGGCGATCACAGCAAGGGCACGCGCGGCCCGCAGATGAGCCTGATCTTCCGCTACCCGCCAAGACCCGACGACCTGCCGCCTGGCGAGCGCCCGGACATTTAGATGGGGGAGCGCTAACGCGCGCCCCCATACCCCCACGGGGGAGCGGCGCGCGCTCCCCCGGCCCCCCACGCGGGAGCGTTGACGTCATTTCGGGTCGTTCGTCGAGGTGCACGTGCACGTCCACGTCCACGAACACCTCCTAACCGGCCTCGTGCCTGGAGGTCCCTAGAGGTGGGTCACGAGGCCGGACGTGATCACGGAGCGGCCGGCGTGGCGCTGCTCGAGCTCGGTGAGGCCGCTGCAGAGGGCGCGCCGGCTCGCCTCGGTGGCGTGGCCCTTGTCGACGAAGATGATGGCACCGCCGTCGCGCACCAGCCGCGACCACGCGCGGACGGTGTCGCTCCAGGTGTCGCTCGTCGCGACGTCGATGCCGATCACCGCGGCGAGCGAGCGCGGCTCGATCGTGGAGGCGTCGGGGAGCGCGGCGGCGAGCTTCTTCGCGGCGCGCGCGGAGAGGCCGACGGGCACGACGTCGCGGGTGGCGCCGAGCGCGGCGGCGAGCTTGGCGTCACCGATGACGGCGACCGGGCCGGCAGCGTTGGCGGTCCCGAGCGCTTCGGTGATCGCGGTGACCGCAGGAGTAACGAACAGACCGTCGAGCACGGCGCACGCTAACAGATCATCGGAGATCGCGCATGTACTCGCAGCGCGGGGCCTCGACGTGCGGGGTGATCCACGTGACGTTGAGCAGCTGGTCGAGCAGGAACCGGAAGTTGCCGTACGTGACGACGAAGAAGTCCATCTTGCGCTTCTTGATGCCGCCGCCGGTGTCGTCGGCGCGGACGCAGCCATCGTGGATCGAGCCATCGGGCAGCACCAGCCCGTCGAACTCGGGGATGTAGAGCGGCTCACCGATCTTGATGACCTTGGGATCGACCGCGACCGACTTGAACGGGATCAGCGGGCGCGGTCCGGCGCCGCGACCGAACGGGTGCTCCGCGAGGTCGAGCTGCTCGAAGCACGTGCCGTACCCGTACGCGCACGGACCTTTGTAGTTCACGACGCGGCCGTCCATCATCAGCCCCGAGCCCTCGAGCCGGAGCGCCCACGCGAACCGCTCGGGGACGCGCCCGAAGTAGTAGCCTTCCTTCGTGTAGAGCTCGACCCAGGTCGTCGCCGGCACGTCCTTGCCGCGGCCCGCGCGCGGCATGTTCTCCTTGTCCTGGTAGTCGGCCTCGAGCGCGAGCCAGTAGAACCGCAGCGCCCACCCGAGATCGTCGACGAGCGGGTAGCCGCAGCACAGCTTGTTCTTGCCGCGGAAGTTCGCCTTGGGCTGGAGCGGGACGTCCTCCTTGTCGAGCTTGCTCGTGTCCGCGTGCGCGCTGGCAGCTCCGAACGCGGCCGCGAGGACGAAGAGCGCGCGCATCACGCCTGGATTCTACAGCGACTCCTGCCGCCCAAGGTACAACCGCGGCATGTGGCTCCGTCCCCTCGCCGCCAGCGACGCGTCGTGCGGCGGCAAGGCCGTGGGGCTCGCGCGCCTGATCGCGGCCGGCCTGCCGGTGCCCCACGGGTGCGTCCTCGACGACCGCGGCTTTCGCGCAGCCGTCGGGGCGCTCGCGATCCACGATCCCGACGCGATCGGTCACAGCC